>JAUWQW010000005.1 GCA_030610885.1 Candidatus Aminicenantota bacterium
ATTTGTGAGGGAAAAGAGGGTATACTATGGATTGGAACTGATGCAGGGTTGAATAAATTTGATACGGGAAAGGAGATATTTACTCATTACAAAAATAATCCTGCTAATCCTAATAGCTTGAGTAGTAGTCGTATAAATTCAATTTGTGAGGGAAAAGAGGGTATACTATGGATTGGAACTGATGCAGGGTTGAATAAATTTGATACAGAAAAGGAGATATTTACCCATTACAAACATAATCCTGCTGATCCGAATAGCTTGGGTAATAATAATGTTATCTCAGTTTATGTTGATAAAATTAAAATACTCTGGGTTGGTGTGCATAGTGTAGGAATCAACAAATATAATAACAGAAAAGAAAAGTTTACATTGTTTAAGCATGACCCAACAAATTTAAATAGTTTATGTGGCAACAGTATCAGGTCAATCTGTGAGGATAACACAGGTAATTACTGGATTGGAACTCAATATGAAGGGTTTAATAAATTTAATAGAAAAAAAGGAAAGTTTACACATTATAAACATGATGAAAATGACCCAAATAGCCTAATTGATAATTTTATATTTTATATTTATGAAGATAGCGAAGGCTTACTCTGGATTGGAACACAAACAGGATTGGATAAGTTTGATAAACAAAAGGAGAAATTTACTCATTACAAAAATGATCCAGGCAACCCAAACAGTTTAAGTAATGGTGTTGTCCGCATTATATATGAAGATAAATCAGGAACACTCTGGGTAGGAGTTGATGGTGGTGGATTTAGCAAGTTTGATAAAGAAAAAGAGATATTTACACATTATAAGCATAACCCAAACAATCCTGAGAGCATAAGTAGCAATAGGGTTTCTACACTCTATGTGGATAGAACAGGTACATTCTGGATTGGAACTTTTGGTGGAGGGCTTAACAGGTTTGATAAAGAAAAAGGGATATTCAATCACTATAAAAGTCATCCTTCTGATCCAAACAGCTTAAGTAACAATAGAATCTTATCAATCAATGAAGATTTGTCTGAAATGCTATGGATTGGTACTTATGGTGGTGGTTTTAATAAATTTGATAAAAAAAGGGGGATATTTAAACATTATACAAAGAAGGATGGTCTTCCAAACGATACGGTTTATGGTCTACTTTTTGATAATAATGGAAATCTATGGTTAAGCACAAATAAAGGTATATCAAGATTCAATCCTGAAACTGAAACCTTTAGAAATTACGATGCAGAAGATGGGCTTCAGGGTAATGAATTTAATTCAGCATCATACTATAAAAATAGAAAAGGGGAGATCTTTTTTGGAGGTGTGAATGGTTTAAATGTTTTCTATCCTGAAGATATAAAAGATAATACTCACATTCCTCCAATTGTTGTAAATACTTTTAGAATGTTTGATAAGATTACAACATTTGATAAAGAGAATTCTAAAACTAAAAAGGTTGAATTATCATACGAAAATAACTTTATATCCTTTGAATTTGCAGCACTTGATTATATTAATCCTAAAAAGAATCAGTATGCTTATAAGCTTGAAGGAATTGATGAAAACTGGGTTTATTGTGGAACAAGACGCTATGCAAATTACACAGACCTTAATCCAGGCAAATATATATTCAGGGTTAAAGGGTCAAATAATGATAATGTCTGGAATGAAGAGGGAATATCATTAAGAATAGTTGTGATTCCTGCATTCTGGCAAACATGGTGGTTTAAATTTCTAATTGTTATATCTGGATTGGGAATTGCTTTTATTTTCTACAAAGTAAGTATAATAAAAAGACAGAAGGAGAAGCTTGAAATTCAAGTTGCAGAACGTACCAGTCAACTTGATAAAGCCAATCAAAAGCTGGAACAACTTGCCACTCATGATGATCTGACAGGTATTGCAAATAATCGCAAATTCAATGAGTTTTTTAATTTTGAATGGAGAAGATGTATTCGTTATTCAAAACCAATCTCAATTGTTATGATTGATGTGGATGATTTCAAGGCGTATAATGACACTTATGGTCACCAGGCAGGAGATAAATGCCTTAAAAATATTGCGCAAACACTAAAAAAAATAATAAACCGTCCAGGAGACCTGGTTGCTCGTTATGGTGGTGAAGAGTTTGTGATCATACTTTCTGAAACAAAGTCAAATGGAGCTGCATATGTAGCTGAAAAGTTACGTGCTGAAGTGGATTTTCTTGGCTTGGTTCATGAGAAATCCAGAGCTGCAGATCATGTGACTATCAGTCTCGGATGTGTAACTATAATACCAACAAAAGAAAATGATTCATCAATGCTAATTAAAGCAGCAGATGAAGCTCTTTATCAATCAAAAGAGAATGGACGAAATCGTGTTACTATTGCAAATAAATAATAAGCAATAAGGGGATCAGGCTACTTGAATTTAAAATACATAAATGTTAAACTATAGACCATTAAAACACATATAAGAGATGAGTATAAAAAAGTTTATCATTCAATGCTTTATAATCTTTTCTTTAAGTTTATCAATAGGAGTTATATATAATCAAATATTTAAAAGTCCCCTACCAATTTTTAAAGGATATAAAAAAGAGAATAATAATATCTATTTTCATATAATAGATGCAGATGTTTTGAAAAATCTATTAAAAAATGATATGATTGTTTTGCTGGATGCAAGAACACAGCAAGAATTCAACAAAGAACATATACCCAGAGCTATTAATTTGCCAATTTCTCGATTTGAACAAGAATATAAAAAAAAGACTCATTTATTCAAACAAGATGTAATGATAATAACTTATTGTGTTGATATAAATTGTAATGATTCTTTTATACTTGCAAAGAAATTATATGAAAAAGATCAAAGGGAAATCTTTGTATATAAAGGAGGCATTGAAGAGTGGGTATCTCTTGGCAATAAAGTTGAAACTTCAAACACTTTAGAAAATTAATATGGGAAAAAAAATATCAAGATTTTTAAGCACACAAATTGTTCAAACATTATGTCGTTTTATTCTGGGAGGAATATTTATATATGCAAGTATTGACAAGATAAGAAATCCCTATGATTTTGCACAAATTATTTATGATTATCAACTTTTACCAGATATTTTTGTATATTTCGTTGCTGTAACTTTACCATGGATAGAAATGGTTACAGGCCTATTTTTGATTTCAGGAGTATTTACAAGAACATCTTCAATTATATTATCATCACTTCTTCTTGCTTTTATTGTTGCTTTTATTATTAATGAAATTAGAGGTTTTAATCTTAGTTGTGGATGTTTTTCAACTGAAGAGAAAGGTTTAAGTGATAGTCTGATAATTTTGATTTTAAGGGATATGATTATGCTAATACCTGGATTGGTTATAATCTTCTTTTATAAGTCAAAAAAGCAATTACATAATAAAAAGATATGAATATGGGGAAAAAAGAGTTACTTTTACCAGAAAAATTTACTATAGAAAATATCCCTTCTTTATTTAATGAATTAAAAGAAGTAAAAGAAGATGTAAATATAGAAATTGACTTTAAAAATGTAGAACAATTTGACTCTTCAGCAATTGCTTTTTTAAATCATTTAAAGGGCAATAATAAAAATGTTTCATTTAAGAATGTGACCTCTGAATTTAATGGAATTTTTAAAATATTTTCTCCATCTGAAAATATCGAACAAGGGTTACAGATAATTACTACAAAAAAAAGATTTGAACATATAGCAAATAAATTTTTAAAGCTTAGAAGTAATTTTAAAAAATATATATTGCTCCTTTCAGATGAAATTTATTACACTATTCAATATATATTTGATAGAAAGGGAGTATATCCGGGTGAAATTTTTAATCAGATTTATCATATTGGATGTAGTTCAACCTCAATTCTATGCTTGATCTCCTTTTTAGTGGGTATTACAATCTCTATTACAACTCTTGACCAGTTAAATAATTTTGGTGCTGATATTTATATTGCAGATATTGTTGGTTTTGGAATGGTTAGAGAGTTGATTCCTATTATGACTGGAATTATATTAGCCGGGAAGATTGGTGCATCAATAACTGCTGAGATCTCTTCAATGAAAGTTTTAGAAGAGATAGATGCCCTAAAGACCATGGGTTTGGTGCCAGAAAAGTTTTTAATGGTTCCCAGGTTGATAGCAATTACTGTTGCTGTACCTTTACTTGTAGCTATTGCTGATGTTGTTGGAATTTTTGGTGGTGTGATTGTTGCCAAATTATTTTCAGGAATCCAGGCAAGTGCTTTTTTAAAAGAGATGTTTATTACAGTTGACTTAAAGGATTTCTTTATTGGCATGGGGAAAACAATGATCTTCGGATGGGTTGTGGTTATCACTGCAGGATATAAGGGTTTTTCAGTGGAGAAAGGAGCAGTAGAAGTGGGTATTGCAACAACAAAATCTGTTGTACTTTCAATTTCATTAATTATTGTGCTTGATTGTTTATTTGCCTTACTATTATATTAAAATGAAAGAAATTATAAGAACTGAAAAACTTTTCGTAGGATATGGAGAAAATATTGTTCTTAGAGAATTGGATTTTATAGTGAACAAAGGAGAAATCACTGTTATATTAGGTAAAAGTGGGTGTGGAAAATCTACGATCCTTAAAACAATAATCGGGTTAATTCCTCCAATTTCAGGGGAGATTTATTTTTATGAAAAAAGGATGGATTATTTATCTGAAAACTCAGTTAATGATCTTTATAAAAGAATAGGTGTTTTATTTCAAAATAATGCTTTATTAAATTCTTTAAATCTTTATGATAATGTTTCTATTCCTATAAAAATGCATTATCCAGAATTACCAAAAGAGGTAGAAAAGGAGATGGTCTTTTCCATGCTTTCTCAGGTTGGTCTTTTACAAAGCTTTAATAAATTCCCATCTCAGCTTTCTGGTGGAATGAGAAAAAGAGCTGCACTTGCAAGATCTATGATTTTAGATCCTGATATCATCTTTTGTGATGAACCAACAACAGGACTTGATCCTATAACTGCAGATGGGTTGGATGAATTAATGTTGAATTTGAAAAATGTTTTTGGTATTACTCTTATTGTTGTTACACATGAATTACGCTCTATAGAAAAAATTTCTGATAAAGTGATTGTTCTAAAAAATGAAACTGTGCATTTTTCAGGTAAATATGATAAACTTTTTACATTTAATGATTCTTTTATAAATAAATTTTTTTTAAAGGAATAAAATAATGGTTACAAAAGAACAAAAAATAAGATTGGGTATTTTCTTACTTCTATCATCAGCATTATTGATTATTATTCTGATTATATTTCTTTTACCGAAGTTGCAGGAAGAGGGTGATAAATACTTTATAAATTTTAAAAACATATCTGTAAACGGTTTGGATAAAGGATCTGATGTTAAGTATCAGGGAGTTAAAATTGGTAGGGTTTATGTTATTAATATCAATCCTGAAGATTTGAACTCAATTCAGGTTGGAGTAAAAATAAAAAGAGGATTCCCTGTAAAAAAAGATATGAAAGCTAAATTATCTTTTACAGGTATTATAGGTTTAAAATACATAGAGTTATATGGAGGAAAAAATGAGTCTGAAAACCTGGAGCATAAGGGTGTAATATTAACGGGCAAAGGTCTTGGCATGCAAGCAGAAGAAATAGTGTCTAATATAAATTCAGCTGTTAAAGGCATTAATGAGCTTATAAGTGTTGAGAATCAGGATAAGATATCTTCTATTCTTACTAATATAGAAAAATCATCGAAATTCATTTCAGAAAATATCGAAGAAAAAGAAAAAAGCATGAGAAAAACTATAAGAAACATAGAAAAGGTATCAGAAAATCTAAATAAGACCTCGAAATATTTACATGATACAGTTTCAGAGATTCAATTGAATAAAATAGCTCAAAATATAGAAAAAGCCACAAATGATATTTCAAAAAGATTCTCAGATAAAGAATTAGGAAAAGTTTTAAAAAAGATTGATTCATTTATGGATACTGCAACATCAAGTATTAGGAAAGTCGAAATTTCATTTGGAAATCTTGAGATAGAACTAAACAAAACCCTTATAAATTTAAGAGAATTTATGGAAAATTTATCAAAATTCTCAAGAGATTTAAGAGAGGATCCGACAATTATTCTAAAAAGAAAAAAAGAATTCAGGAGAAGCAAATGAAAAAGTTTTATAAATTTACGATGTTTTCTGTAATTTTAGTATTCTTTATGGGATGTATGTCTTCTCCAATGAAGAAATATTATCAAATTCATTTAGAGAATGTAAATGTGGGAAAAAGTCAAAACATTGATATCAAAGTTATAGACAAAATTTTATTGGTTGAAAAAATTGACATTGAAGAGATATACAATGATTATAGGTTAGTCTATAGAAAATCACCCTTTCAATTAAATTACTACTCTTACAAATTTTGGATAAAAAAACCTGATAGGGTAATAAGAGATGCTATTGTTCAGTATTTATCAAACAAAAAGGTTTTCAATAAAGTTATTATGGAATTCTTAGAATGGGAACCTGATTTAATTATGAAAGTTAGAACTAATATTATTGAAGAGTATGATATCGGGGAAAACTGGTTCGCTCATCTTTCAATGAAATTTAAAATTATTGATTTTGAATCAGGAGAGGTTATTTTAACCCATAAATTTGACAGGAAAAAAAGATTAATTATAAAAAAGGTTGATAATATCCCTGTTTGTTTATCTAAAATTTTACAGGAAGAATTAGATAAGGTGATAAACAATCTCTCAAAAAAACTGAAATAATTTTTTATTTGTAGAGTCAAATATATAGCTCTAAATAGAATGATGTGATATAATCTGGCACTTAAAATAGATTTGGAGATTCTAAATGGAACAAAATACTATTAAAAAAATCAGAAACATTGGGATTGTTGCTCATATTGATGCTGGCAAAACCACAACAACAGAGAGAATTCTCTTTTTTTCTGGAATAACTCATAAAATGGGAGAAGTTCATAATGGAGAGGCTGTAATGGATTTTATGAAGCAGGAACAGGAAAGGGGAATTACAATTTCTTCAGCTGCAGTCACTGCAGATTGGAAGGATCATAAAATAAACATTATAGATACTCCGGGTCATATTGATTTTACCTTAGAGGTGGAGCGATCTTTGAGGGTTTTGGATGGAATGATTATGCTTTTAAGCGCTGCAGATGGAGTTCAGCCTCAGAGTGAAACCGTATGGCATCAGGCAGATCGTTATAAAGTACCCAGAATTGCTTTTGTTAACAAAATGGATATGCAGGGCGCAGATTTCTTTCAAACCATAGAGATGATGGATGATATGCTTGGGGCAAATTCTGCTGCATTTCAAATCCCTATGGGAAAAGAATCAGATTTTAAAGGTATTATTGACCTTGTTAATATGAAAGCCTTTACATACAATAATATGGAAGTTAAAATGATTGATATTCCTGAAGATTATCTTGAAATATCTAAAAAAAAGCGGGATCTCTTAATTGAAAAACTTTCAGGTTTTGATGATAATCTTCTTGAAAAATATCTTAATGAAAAAGAAATAAGAGTAGAAGATATTAAGATAGCTGCTAGATATGCCATTTTACACCTTTTAATTACTCCTGTATTCTGTGGTAGTGCATTTAAAAACAAGGGAGTTCGATTACTTCTCGATGCTGTTGTTGATTATCTACCATCCCCTTTAGAAAGAGGAGTTGTACTTGGTTATGATATAGATGATGCTACACTGACAATTTCAAGAAAGCCCTCTTATAAAAGACCCTTTTCTGCTATTGCATTCAAAATCATAAATGATCCATATGTTGGACAGCAAACCTTTATTCGTTCTTATTCTGGAGAGCTAAACTCAGGTAGTTATATTTATAACTCAACCAAGCAAAAAAGAGAAAGGGTAGGGCGTATATTAAGAATCCGTGCCAAAGAAAGAGAAGATATGTTATCTTTAAAAGCGGGAGATATCGGAGCTTTAATCGGGATGAAATTTACCACAACTGGTGATACCCTTTGCGATGAGCAAAATCAGATTCTTTTAGAGAATATCCATTATCCTGAAACTGTAATTGATATGAAAATTGAACCAGAGAGCATTAAAGAGAGAGATAAATTAGGTATTGCCTTAAGTAAAATGACTCTGGAGGATCCTTCTTTTAAGGTCCGTTTTGATAATGAAACTGAGGAGACTGTTATTTCTGGAATGGGTGAATTGCATCTTGATGTTGTTGTAGATCGTTTAAAAACTGAGCATAAACTTAATGTTAAAGTAGGGGAGCCATCTGTTGCATTTCGTGAGACAATTACACGTGAAGTTCGACATGAATACAAGTATAAAAAACAAACAGGTGGTCATGGTCAATATGCGCACATAGAGTTTAGAATTGAACCTAATTCTGGAAAGGGGATAGAATTTGTTGATAATATTAAAGGTGGTAATATTCCAAGAGAATATATTCCTGCTATAGAAAAGGGATTCAGACAAACACTTGAGAAAGGACTTCTTGTTGGATTTCCAATGTTGGATGTTAAATTTATATTAATTGATGGTGGTTTTCATCCGGTTGACTCCAGTGAAATGGCTTTCCGCTTATGTACTAAATTAGCTTTAAAAGAAGTTATAAAAAAATCCAATCCCGAACTTCTTGAGCCAATTATGAAAATTGAAATAAATACCCCGGATGAATTCATGGGTGATATAATTGGAGATATTAATCGAAGGCGTGGAAAAATCAATAATATGAGGCGCTATCGTAAAGGATCGCAAAAACTAAGTGGCTTTGTTCCTTTAATGGAAATGTTTGGTTATGCATCGGTTCTCCGGACTCTTAGCAGTGGTCGTTCCAGTTTTTCAATAGAATATTATAAATACTCAGCTCTTCCAAAATCTATCCAAGAAAAACTCGTTGAAAAATTCTCAAAAGAGAAAAAGTAAACATTTATACAAAATATTTCAGGAAGTATTTAAAAAATTAAGTACTTGTTGTTTTTTATGATCTCTTCAGTTTTATTATTTTCATACCTTAATACCAGGGATTTGATTGAAACTCTGGGTTGAATATCTGGAATATAAACACGGTCAAGGTGAATAACCTCTTTAGGTGAAGAAAAATCATCAGGACCAACATCACCTCCAAAATGGTCACTTCTTCCAAATGCAATATGAAAACCAAGTTTTTCATCAAGAAGGATCTCATGTATTGGTTTAAGACCAAAATCTCCAAGCACACCAAATCCAAGTTCTGCCATGTTACCATAAGCTGGTTCTCTTTTTAGATGATCTCTCTCAATTTCAACTGATTCCCCTTTACCATCAACTTTAATAGCCCTATTTTCTTTTATATTAAATAACACAATGTCATCTTTAATTTGAACAGGGAGCGTTCCCTGTGTTTTACTTTTTTCTTCAAGTTCTCCTTCATATGGTACTATATAAGTTTCACCGCTTGGCAAGTTACCTGCAACACTTTTATCAGGAAATCTACCTGGACTTAAATGAGCTTTTCTGAATCTGAGATCAAAAAACATTTTATAATCTTTTTCATTGTCAACAATGAAATGAACTTCAGCACAAGTTGCAGGGTCAAGTTTTTCTTTTAAGATAGAGACTCTCCTGCTTACTTCATTATAATCAATCCTCAATGCAGGAATCATTTCAGGAGAAAAACCTGGCATTGTAGCAGCACGAAATCCAAATTTTTTAGCTGCATTTTTTAATGGTGCAGTTGCAGAATATTCTGTTGGAGCTAAAAATAGTTGAAAATTATTAAAAACATATTCAAATTCAACCCTTTTTCCTGCTTCATTCATAAGTCCTGAGAATAATGGTAACTTACTTTTTATTATTGTTGCATATAATGGTAAATCAGCATTATTTGAGCCTACATCCTCATATGCTATTAATTGGATAGTTTCTAATCCAATTTTATTAATATTATGTTTCAATGCAGAAAACCATTCCTGTGCGATTTCTCTCCTCTGAGACCAATTTTTATTGTCTGATTCAGGATTTTCAGGAATATCAACAAGAATACCCAAATTTTTATCATGAGGAAAACAAGGGAAAACTGATTTAATTAAATTGGTTAATTCTTCTGAAGATAATTTGTCCATTTTAAAATTTCCCTGTATATTTGCTCCAGAGATCATCACCAAGTTTCCAATATGCAGCAACAATTCTGGTCATCCAGTCATTTGTATATTTTGTCAAAAATTTTCTTGCTTTTTTTGGATTCTGTTTATAGAGTTTTAAGGCTTTATCTTCTATTTTTTTCTGGTTTTTAAATTGCTCATCCTCAAATTTTTCCCATACCTTTTTTACATCATGTCTCATATGCCCCCATTTTTGAGCAGAAAGGTCAGCAACTCTATTGAATGCCCACCATGCGCATTTTCTATTAAAGCCAGACCTTCCATTTACTTTATAAGATTCAATAACTTTATCAATTCCAATGTAAATCGGCGCATATGCAGTCATTGCTGGATTGTCATAACCAAGCCATACGAGTCCGCCAATATCATTTGGAAGCCAATCTCTTGATTGTGTAACAGTTACATAAGTGCAGTAGTATCTAGCAATACATCGTTCTCCATATTCATTCCACCCACCATTGATCTTAAAAAGAGGCATCATATCATAATCCATAAAAGGATTTGCATAAGGGCTTTTTATAAATTTACCAGTTCTTTTACCCTTTTTATCAAGTTCAGGTACTAGCAAATATTTTGTCATATCAAAGGGTGTATCTTCATAAGTATCTCGAAATATCCTCATAATATCTCTTGGACCAACCTTTTTTTCAGGTTTTATAGAGAATGGAAAATTTTCTCCATTTGGGTCAAGGTCTAAGGATGGTGCTAATAAGCTAAAAACTCGCCACTCTCTTCTTCTAGTTGCCATGCTTTTGCGGCTGGCATATATATAACAAAACTCAAAAGGTTTACCTGACTTAGGATCCCATAATCCAAGTTCTTCAGCTCTTGAAACAAGATTATCAGAAGCCATAAAATAACCAGGTTTAGAAAGGTCTATTCCTCTGATTCTTGAACCATTTGCATTTACACTTATATGGTCATCCGGAACTCTCTGTGCAACCCAGACTGCTCCTTTTTTTCCTTTTCCTGGTCCAAGTATTTCAAGATGCCATACCTCTTTTGTATCTGCTATTGTAAAACATTCACCTCCATCTATATATCCGTATTTCTTTGTTATCTCATCTGCAATTCTTATAGCTTGTCTTGCAGTTTTTGCTCTTTCAATCATAATCCTGTTTAATTCATAATAATCAATTATTCCATTATCACTTCTCATCACTTTTTTTCCGCCAAAAGTGGATTCTCCAATTGCGAGCTGATGTTCATTAATACATGGTAAAGTTGAATTCAGATATTTGAATGTAATCGGTACTTCAGGAATTTCACCCTTAAGCTTTTGAGCGGATAGATCATAAGGGCTTTTTGTAATATGTGTATCTAAATAGACTTTTCTCATTTCTCCTGATCTGTGTTTTTTAGCTTTAACAATATCTATCCAGGTCCTATCCTCTCTTGAGTCACATGTATGTGAGGTCATAACAGACCCATCTATTGATGCAAGCCTTCCAACAGTAATACTTGTACATGCGTCTTTTTCTTTTGGGATAGAATCATTTTTTTCCTGAGAGATAAGATTGAATGTTATAAAAAAGAGTAAAATTAAAATAGATAATATTTTCTTCATTTATCCTCCTATTTTTTTCTAATATTTTAAATTAGGGATTTAATGATTATAAAGTTAAATAGATAAAATATCAATCAAAAAAGATCTTTTTTGGTAATAAAACTTTTCCTATAAGGGGTCAGGTCTCAACATTAGACATTCAGATATAATCGAAACGGGCAACCACAAGGGATTGCCCCTACAAAAAATAATATACAAGACACCTATTTATTAATAATGGTTTTGATAAAATTAAAGGGATTCAAAATTTTGAACCCTTGCCAGTACAATTAATTGACATAAAAAATTCCGCATGCTTTAATAGATAATATAAAAATGAGTTATGTTTATAGCAGATATAAACACAATGTGCTTATCCTGCTAATATGGAGTGATAAGAACAATGAATTTATATACTAGTTTTAAGCGGAATAGCAAAATAAATTAAGGAGGTAAACCATGGCTTTTAAGGCATTATTTCTGGCACATGCTCCTGATGCAGATTATGAAAAACATAACAATGTTATTGATACAGGTAAGTATAAGCTTTTTACAGTTGTGGTAAAAAATCAAAACGAAGCAATAAAAGTGTCTAAAAGTATCTATAAAAAAGAGAAGATAGATGCTATTATGCTTTGCCCTGGTTTTACACATAATGATGTATCAGAAATATTTCAGGCACTTGAGGGTAAAGTATCTGTCAATGTTGCCAGAGGAGATGGTCCTAGTAATAAAATTTCTCAGCCAGTTATTCAAAGAGAATACTTCAATAAGTAAAATGAGAAGAACATATAACAAATTGTTAGCGCATAACAAAAAGTGTATACAAGCAACTAAATAAATGAACTCTTATAAAAAACTAAATTGGAATGTTTATAGTGCTATTGTGGCGCCACCTCTAATCATTATAGTGTGTTTTACTATTTTACTCCCAAATGCAAATACAAAAAGTGAAGGATTTTACTCTTTACCTATCTATTTGTTAATAATTATTGCATCTTCATCATTACTCTTTTGGGTTTTTAAAATTTTATCTATAAAAAAGAAACAAATGAAAAAATTAACCTTGTATATTGGATTTCTATCTTTCACTATTGGATTATCAGCAACTATTCTTTTGGTCTTTTTGTCGTTATTTAAACTATTTTTTCCAACCACATTGTTATCAACAAAATTTGAATATCAAACTGATTTTACTTACTGGTTGGTAAGTCTATGGTCAATTATTGAAGGAATACATCATTACATTTACCGTTTGTTATACACAAACAATACTTCTCAAAACTTTGGTGGCGCTATTGGAATACAGTTACATAAATTAAAACAAAAGTTATATTGACATCAGAAAGTTTTTATAACAATATAATATTATACATAATAATATCGAAAGGAGTTTGGCAATTAGTATAATTTCTTGAGGAGATTTTAATGGAATGGTTTGAAAAATTATATACTAAAGATTATATCAATTTATGCAGCTTTGGTTCACCTGAACAGACACAAATTGAGGTAAAATTTATTGTTGATGTGTTAGGTTTGAGCCCGGATTCTAAGTTGTTGGATATTTGTTGTGGTTTTGGGCGTCATGCTTTTGAAATTTCAAATTTGGTTAAATGTCAAATTGTTGGCATTGATTTATCTGATGATTATTTAACTATTGCCAGAGAAAAATATTCTACTCCAAATATTAAATATGTCAAAGGAGATATGAGAGATATCCAGATAGAAAATCACTTTGATGCTATTACAAATTTATTTACTTCATTTGGCTTTTTTAATGAAGATGAAGAAAATGAAAAGGTCATCCAGGAAGTAAATAAAGCTCTGAAAGAAGATGGACTGTTCCTTTTAGATTATGAAAATAAATTTCATTTTGTCTTTAATGATGTATTAAAGAAAGAATATTATTGGCAAAAGATAGATGATAATAAATATTGTATCATTCATAATAAATATGACATCGTTAATGAGAGAGAAATATTTTCAGCAAAAATCATTGAAGTAGGAAAAGATGAAATAAATATAGGTTATAATATTCGATTGTATTCTTTACCCGAGTTACAAAGCATGTTAAAACGAAATGGGTTTGAAATAATCAATATATGGGGCGATTTTGACAAAACAGCTTATTCTATTAATAGTCGTAGATTAATCATATTATCACGAAAAATTAAAAATTTATGAAAATAAAACTACCTAATATTATACATAAAAATATAAAAAGAGTAGGGGTAACCCTTGCGGTTACCCAAAATGCAGGACAAACGAAACAACAAGGCAAACACAAACGGGCAACCTAGTACATTAATTGACATAAAAAATTCCGTATGCTCTAATAGATAATATAAAAAGGAGTTATGTGTACAGCAGATATAAACACAATGTGCTTATCCTGCTAATATGGAATGATAAGAACAATGAATTTATACGGATGTTATGTGCAAATTTAAAGATGAATCTGTTTTTTGTCCTCTTTGTGGACATAATGCATCTGCTGATAACTTTTGGACCACAGAACAGATAGAAAAAGGTAAAGAGCAAGCATTTAATCAAGTAAAAAGACGATTAAATAAGACATTTGCTGAAAGTGCAAAAGAGTTTAACCGACACCAGCCAAAAGGTGGATTTTTAACAATGAAAATGCAATTTAAAGGTTCAACTTCGAGTACTTTTATTTTACCTATTCCAGCAAAGAAAGAACTTGAGCAAAAAATAGTATGCTCTAAATGTGGTTCTCGGTATTCAGTTTTAGGAAGTGCATTTTTTTGTCCTTGTTGCGGTTATAACTCGGTAAATGAAACTTTCGACAACTCTATAAAGAAAATTGAAAGTAAGATTAAAAATATTGAGACCATAAGAAAAGCTGTTTCAGAGATTAGTGCTGATGAAGCAGAATTGACGGTTAGGTCATTAATTGAATCTGGACTTTCTGATGGTGTTGCTGCTTTTCAGAGATTCTGTGAGTTGATATATAGAGAAAATCAAAAGACAGACAAAAAAATAAAGTTTAATGCTTTTCAAAACCTTGACATTGGAGCAGAATATTGGAATGAGTTATTTGGAGAATCTTATCGAGATTGGGTAACGGACATAGAATTTAGACAATTGAACATACTTTTTCAGAAACGGCATTTACTTGCTCATTGCGAAGGGATTGTTGATGAAAAATATCTTAAAAAGTCAGGAGATACGGCCTATAAAGTTAGGCAAAGAGTTGTAATTAAGAAAAAAGATGTTCTCAAAATAGTAAATTTGATTAAAAAATTAGTGGATAAAATAAGAACAAAAATCGGCACATAACAAAAGCTCTACAAATAAGGGTTTCATAGCTACATTGAAAATAAATGTAAGTAATGGAAATTAGTAATAAATTGAAACGGGAGTGCTACAAAATCCCGCACGGGGCATAGCAATATTTACAGGATAAATTTATATATGAAGTTAAACTAAAAAAATGAAAGAAAAGAATTTTAAAAAATATTATAAAAACTATTTGTTTCTTGTTTTTATTTTAGGATCGTTTGTACTAAGCACTATTTACCAGAAACAAGGTCTACAGGTTTATTATGTAATAGCTTTAGCCGTATTTATATTAAGTTTTACTAATTTTTCATTTATAAAAGAATTAGGACTTTCCTTCAAAATTCTAAAAGATAAAAAAACATATATATACATAATACCTGTAATAGTCCTTTCAAATATATTTTTGTTCTTTATCGAAAAATATTTTTTAGACACAGAAACTCAATTAATAAATAATGATCCTAAATATAAATTAATTCTTGCTTTTTCATTTATCAATTGTATTAGAATTTTTGGGGAAGAATTTATTTTTAGGGGATTTTTGTTAATAAAAAGAATTAAGGATAACAATAAACTCTTTTGGCTATTAAACATTGTACAGGCTATAATTTTTGGTTCTATTCACACTCTTTTTGTAGATGGATTGATTAGCAAAATTGTTGTTGGAATTTATGCGCTTGCACTTTCTGTTTATTTCGGATGGTTAAATAGAAAATTTAATAGCATTTTGCCAAGTTGGTTAGTTCATTGGATGAATGGTTTGCATATTTTACTTTTTGCTTGCATTTAAAGACGTATAAAATGAAAAAAAATAAAACGAAACGCCAACAATAAATATAGGGCATTTGGCGTATGGTAATAAATTGAAAATGAGTAGTAATGAGAATAAGAAATGAAAAAAGCACATAACAAAAGGTTGCACTTGATTTTTACTCCGCTGCGCTCCCCAAAGCAAGTTAGCTTGATCGTTATATATTATAAAACATATTTTTTGTAAAATTTACAAAATTTTATTGACATAAGAAATTTTTTTTATCAATATAATATTATACATAACAATATAAAAAGGAGTTCGCGCCGCAAGCGGCAAAATACAGAGGAGGGGTACTTATGAGAGACAAATATATAATGCCACCTGGAACGTACTGTGATAACCTTGCACACCCATCGGGTAAAAATAAGGCAATTGAGGTTTCAATAATTCAAGATCATAGATTTGCATTCTTTTATTGGCTAAAGTGGCTAAATAAGGCCGGTAAAAAGACAAGTGGGGAAATTTCAGCACCACCAGATCTAATAACGATTGATTGGCACCAAGATCTAGTGGCTCCTAATGACATTAAGTGCGATCGCTTGAATAAATTAGATCATTCTAATTATAAATCAATAGCACTCTTTTGCTGGTATAAGCTAAATCCATTAAATGATGATCATATTTTATCTGCTGCTTATTTGGATATCATTGGTGATATATATGTCATCTGTAAGCAAGAAAATGGATCACTGGATAAGTACGAAGATTCTAATGGAAAGACTCATAGAATTAACTGCTACAAAAATGTTCCAGATCTTATGAATGACTTAAAAGAAAAAAGCATTGCAGATGTATTTTTTGATGTTGATATAGATTATTTTACCGAGAGTCCTGATCTGGACGGTGGAGGAAAGCATTTAACTTTAGTATCTGACGAAGAAATCAAGAAAATACTAAACCCGTCTAATAATCTAATGAAGTGGGTTTTTCAAAGAATGGTCGGAATGACAATTGCCACAGAACCAGAATGTTGTGGAGGGATAATAAACTCCAATCTCATATTGAGTGTTGTCAATGACCTGCTCTTTTCTCCTGCACTTCTTAGTTATAGAGCAAGATGGAAGCATTTATTGTGAAAATAAGGTCTAACGAATCGGCTTTGTAGCTGACTGATTTTCGCTGCGCTCCATAGCAGCAGGTGAGCTTGATCGTTCTGCTGAATAATGATAAGATGATAATAAGATGGATAATGAATTCCCAGATAGACTTACAACTTTAACATCGCGTGTGGCCTCAATAGAAGTCAAGATGCTTCATTTGCAATTTAGAATGAAAAAGATCTATGAAGATCAGAAGATGTTGAATTGTCAAATGCCTCAATTCAAGAATAATAGAGAGATTATCAAGGGTATGAAGAATGCTGCTTATAACTGCATTGATATGCTTGTTACAATGGGAAACCTTTATCAGCTAATTAATGATATTTTTGCAACCCCTGAAATTCGAGAGAAATTTGACAAGGATATGTGTCAGCTTCTAAATCAGACAAAAAAAATCACTCAAAAGTGGAAACCGGTTCGAAATAAGTTGGGTGGGCATATTGATATAGAAATAGTAGAACAGTTTTGTGCACAGCACAATTATAAGGGTGTTTTTATAAGCAACGATTTAGAATTAGATATGGGAGCCTTAAATATATTAATGATTGAAAGTGCGGTTAATTCAGCAAGAAATGTATCGGACATATTCGGAAGAGATTTGAATCTTAAGCAAAATGGTATTCCACAAGAAATTAAGTTGCTTGTTGAAACATTAAATAAAGATTGGAATACTGCGTTTGGATATTTTGAGCCCATGATGGAATTCCTTTATAAAATTGGCAAGGAAGAAAAATTGGCTAATTCCCACCCAGGGGATTTGAAGGGTATTGTAGTTGATTAAACTATAATGAAAGCAGAACAATTTTTTGCATCTGATATTTTTCCACTGCGCTCTATAAAGGCAGGTTAATTCAACTGTTATATAGTATAAAACATGTTTTTTGTAAAATTTACAAAAGTTTGTTGACATTAAATATTTTTTGTATCAATATAATAATATATACATAAAAAAGAGTTATAAATAAAAAAGGAGAATAAGAATGAATGGTAATCCATTAAATATTATTAAAGAATCAGATCTATCATTATTTGAACAAATTGGAAATGCAGGTAAATTGGCATTTAAAGATGGGGAAATTTCGAAAAAGAACAAATTACTCATTGCTTTAGCAATTGATGCAGCAAAGCATTCTGAAAATGGCATTAAGGCATTAGCAATCCAAGCCTTAGAAAGTGGAGCTACAAAGAATGAAATAATGGAGACATTAAGGATAGTAAATTACATCTGTGGAGTAGGGAGTATGTATACAGCAGCAATAGCTCTAAAAGATATTCTATAGGATATTATAGCAAATCAATCCAGCCGACCGCTAAAGCCGATGCTAATTTAAAGTGTTGTGTTTTAAAAATTGTCCAAGCACCAATGTCTAATGTTGAGACCTGACCCCAAATGCTTATATATGAAAAACATAAACAATTGTTTATACATAAACGTTAGTGGTTATGCTAAAAAACGCATAACGAAATATAATCTATTATAAATCAATCATTTATGGAATTAATAGGGAAAACAACAATTAATCCGATTTTCTTTTACTCTGGAAAGATTTCAGGATATTTGACATGGATAGCATTAATTCTTTTGTTGCTAAAAATCAATATAATTGGCAAAATTTCTTTTGCTTATAATGATTATATTTCAATTGTAATTCTGATAATTGGATTGGTTTTCTTTATTTTCGGTCTTATAAATTTGGGAAGTTCTACACGGCTGGGTTTACCATCAGAGAGTATAGTTTTGAAAACTAGTGGACTTTATAAAATAAGCAGAAACTCTATGTATTTAGGATTTAACTTATGTTAGTAATTTTTTAAAAGTGAACAATTTATGATTTAAAAGTGAACAGTTCTTTAAGGTCAGAATTTTTAATTTTTTGAATATCAATTAACTCACCATCGACCCAGAATCTGAGTTCAGAGATTTGCTTATTAAGTGGATAAATTCTCAGATTGACATAATCTCTTGGATTAAGGTGATTAGCTTTTAATTGTAAAGTGTTAAGAGATATTTTTCTATAGGCATTTGCAATTCTATCGATTCTAAAGCAAAATATATCTTTAACGGATTTAAATGGAGGTTTTACAGTGAATGTTCTGAACAGGGATTTATTTTCATTTTGAGCTTCTTTAAATCTAAAGTAAGGTACCTGCAAAGTAGTAGAATGAACCTGGTGATAATTGTATCTATTAACTTCTTGATTCAAGAGAGTTTGTCCATGTTTAATCTCAGTGACATTTTCTCTTACACAGTTTCTAACGAGTCTGTCTTGAAGCCATCCATAAGGTCTTTCTATTTTCCCTTTTGCCTGAGGAGATAAAGCGTGGATTACTTTCACATTACAGTCATTAAGCACCTGTTTCCATTGAGTGATAGCTTCATCAGTTAGTTTATGATGATTTCTCCAGAAAGAATCTCTTCCTTGGACAAATCTAAAAATGGAATGTGAGTCAACATAATAAGCAAGCGGGAGTCCATATTTAAGTATTAAAGTTTGTAGAGCCATAATATGAGCCCAGGAAGTATCTTTCTTAACTAGTTTGGCATAAAGAATGAAGCGGGAGAAATCATCCAAAGAAGTGATAAGATACCATTTTTGTTTAGCATCCGGTGCCCATAAATGATATGATGAATCGTGCTGTATCAGTTCACCGATATAATTTGTCAGCACTTCCCGATCATGAACCTTTCTCTTAGATTTTCTAAGATAAAAACCTTTTTTCTTAGCTCTGTCAATTATGGTTGATAATGCAACCTTCTGTGAATATTTGTTAATTAAAAGATCCCTTATGTAGCTGTAATTATAGGATTTTAAAGGTATTTCTTTATTTTCAATCATTTGCTTTTCAATTGTAAGTTCTTTAATGATGTTCTCTTCTATATCAGATAATATCCTTCGAGTGGGAGTATTTCTTTTATATTGAACTGAAAAGTTGTCTGGGTCTTGCTTATAGCTTTTAATCAAAGCAAAGAATCTGGTCTGACCAATTCCAAGAATTTGCTGAATATACCTCCTCTTGATTTCTTTTTTTAAATATCGATCAATAAGATTTTTGATCTCATTATCCTTAAATTTCTTGTGTAATTGTGACATAACTTAAACCTCCATGTAAAAGTTATATCACTAATAGTTCTATGGAAATGCCAGGGATGCCACAATTATGGAAATCCATTCAGGATTCCCACAATTGTTTGGAAAACTCTTCGAGTTTTCAACATCCTTTTTGAAAAACTTTCAGTTTTCCAACATTCCCACAGAATTACTATTTCAATAAAAAAGAGTATTAGTAACCTGTTCACTTTTAAAACATAAATTTAAAAAAAACTGTTCACTTTTAATTCGTAAATGACATTTAGGATTTAACTTATTGACAATTTCATCAATGATTTACACTCTGAACTTATTAATAATAGTGCTTGGGTTTTATAGTATAATAATTTACCATTTGATAATATTGGGAGAAGAACGATTCTTAGAAAACAGATTTGGTTTGGAATATACAAACTACAAAAAAAAGGTTAGACGATATTTGTAGAGTACTGGATATTTCAGTTTGAATTAAGATTATAAAATCCAAATTATAACCTTTTTTATTAAAAGTAAATTGATATTTAAGCATTAAAAATGAAGATGAAGCAACATAAAATATTAATATTTGGAGCAGGAGTAATAGGTTCTATTTATGCGGGTAAACTTGCGTTATCTGGTCAGAATGTAACCATTTTGGCACGAAATAGACGTTTAAATGAACTCAGAGAAAAAGGGCTTTTGTTAAAATCTTTCAAACAGAATGATATTATTCAAGCAAAGGTTTCTATAATTTCAGAATTAAAAAAAGATGATATTTATGATTATATTTTTGTGATTTTAAGGAAAGACCATTTAAAAGAGGTATTGCCAATTCTAAGTCAAAACATCTCAAAGAATTTTGTTTTTATGGTCAATACACCAAGTGGCTATTCTGATTGGGTTGATGCATTGGGAGAGGCGCGAGTTATCCCTGCATTCCCTGGAGCTGGTGGGAAGATTGAGGAGGGTGTTATTCATTATTCCTTAACATCTCGACTTATACAACCTACAACACTTGGTGAAATTAAGGGTATAAGGACATTAAGAATAAATGAGCTTTCAAGTGTATTAAAAAATGCTGGATTTCCTATTGAAATATCAAACAATATGGATGTATGGCAAAAATCTCATGTGGCTATGGTTTGCCCATTAGCATATGGGATTTATTATGACGGAGGAAATAACTATACTTTTGCAAAAAATAAAAAAGCTGTTAAGCAAATGAATCTTGCATTAAAAGAGACTTTTAATTTTTTAAAACATTCTGGTTTGGGGATAACTCCTCCAAAATTGAATATGTTTAGATTTTTACCATTGCCAATTCTAAATATAATAATTCCTGCTGTTTTCAATACAAATTGGGCAGAAACTGTTATATCAAATCATGCTCTTGCTGGGCGTGATGAGATGGAAATATTAACTAGTGATTTTATTCGATTAGCTGAAAGTAAAGGATATGACTTAATTGAATTAAAAAAATTAAATAGAAAATAAACGGTACATAACAAGGCGTTACATCTGAGCACTATTCCGCTGCGGTCCAAAATGCAGGTTAACTCACGTTCTATAATAGAAAGAATATGTTTTTTGTAAAATTTACAAAAGTAGGGGTAACCCTTGCGGTTACCCAAAATATAGGACAAACGAAACAATGAGGCAAACACAAACGGGCAACCTAGTACATTAATTGACATAAAAAATTCCGTATGTCAGAATAAAATATTATACATAACAATGAAAAACCTCTTAGCAATAAAGAATGAATTACAACAGAACATAAATGTTGAAAAAGCTAAACATCTGTCAAGATTTTTCCAGGCATTCCCGGGCGGTTATGGAGAAAATGATAAGTTTATTGGTGTTTCAGTATCAAATCAGAGGAAAATCGCAAACAAATATTACAAGGTCTGTTCATTGAGTGAAGTGGAGCAATTGCTGAATGAGTCAGTTCATGAATATAGACTTACTGCACTTTTTATATTGGTTTATAAATTTGAGAAGTCAAAAAAAGAAGTAGAACAAAAAGTAATTGTAGATTTATATATAGACAATGTTATAAACGTAAATAATTGGGATATGGTTGACTCTTCAGCATATAAAATTCTTGGTCCATATTTTTTGGATAAAGACAAAAGTTTGTTATATGAATATGCCAATTCTGAATGTATCTGGAAACAGAGAATTAGCATAATAACAACATTCCATTTCATACGCAATAAACAGTACAGCGATACGCTAAATATAGCAAAAATTCTGTTGAATCATACTCATGACCTGATTCATAAGGCTGTTGGCTGGATGCTCAGGGAAATAGGAAACCGGGATTTTGAAGTGGAGTTTAATTTTCTAAAAGAACACTATACATATATGCCCAGAACTATGTTACGATATGCCATTGAAAGGTTTGAAGAGGATGTTAGACAGCAATTTTTAAAAGGGAAGATAATTTAACAATATCCCTTATTGTCATTTAAAATTGTCATAAAGGGGTTCAAAATCTTGAACCCTTACCAATATATATATTTTGTGATTATTTTTTAGAACCTTTAAAAACTAAAAGTACTCCCAAAGCAACTAAAATACCAGGCCAGAAGAAGAGTTTTATCTGATCTCTGATCCACCAAAAATGAAAATCAAAAAAATTGAAATTTCTCATTAAAAACATAAAGCCTGCAATTAAAAAAACAATCCCAATTATTAGAGCTCCTGTGTCAGTATGTTTGTATTCAGAAGATTCTTCTTCTTTGGGAGTCTCTTTTTTTTCATTATCATTATGACCAAGTTCTGAAGGTTCAACAGGAATAATGATAATTCCAACAATATAAGCAATAATTCCTACACCGCCAAAGAAAAAGAGTAAAACTGCAATAACCCTGACTAAAACCGGATCTATTCCGAAATATTCCCCGATTCCTCCACAAATACCTGATATGACCTTGTCTTTTCTACTCTTATATAAACGTTTCACATTGCCTCCTCAACATTTACATTTTTATATTAATATAACGTAATAATATAAAATAAAGTTCTAAACAAAATATAATTTAATAAAAGAACAAATATAATATAATCATTATTGATAATTATTTCTATATTATATAATATTAAAAATATGATTAAATAATAAGGAGTGGATTTATGAGAAATAATATTTGTAAAGCAGTTTTATTAAGTTTTTTATTGATAGCAATCCCTATTATGGCTCAAAAAGAGGTTGCAAAAGGCTCTGATAAGTTATTAAGCCAGAGTATATTTAAAGCAAAAGAATATAATGATTGTTTGCTCAAGATTAAAAAACCGGGCAGATATAGTATTCAAGTACAAAGCAAACAGGGTACAAGAATAGAAATAGTTGATAAAATGGCTGGACCCTTTGCATCAAATGGTATTGTTGGAAAAAAGGATGGAAGACTCGATCTTATATTAGATTCGGGTGTTTATAAGATTCGTATTTATTCTCATAAAAAGGGCATTGGAAAAGTAAATATAAAAGTATTCCCTTTTCAGGAAGTACAGCAATTTTCAAATATTGTTGATTTGCCATTTATCCATAACCTGGAATTATATCAATATAGATTGAAAGATCTTGAACAGAGATCCTTCTGGATTAATATAAGAAAGAGGCAAGTTTTAAGGCTCGAGATTCTGGGTAGAAACATAAAGGATGCCAGATTATGGAAAGATGGGACTTGGCTTGTAGATGTTTCTCCAACTATTACTCAATATGAGCCAATTGCAGGCCATCCAATGACGTATGTGGAGTTTCATCATGATTTGAACCCTGGTTTATATCTTTTTACATGTTATGGAGGTCAATCCCTTAAATGGGCAAATGAAAATAATAAGAATCCTCTTTATATACGTATGGGAATTCCTGATATTGGTAGAAATGGGCAGCATCTTACATCTATTTCCCCATTTGGAAGGGATGCTTTTATAGTTGATAAAAAAACAAATTTCTTTCAAATTATTAGAAAAGATAAGAAACCAACAACTCTTTTCTTAAAGAGTTTGAAAAAGACTTCCGGACGTTTTAGCCAGTATGGAAAGAGGGCATATATAAATAAAAAATCAAGAGATCCCTGGTGTATTATAAAGGGTTCAACATGGAGTAAAAAACAGTTTATTATAGTTAAAGGTAAACCGGGAGATAATATTGAACTCGATTACTTTGAACAGCGGCGTTATTATGGACTTCCAAGAAAATATAACAAATTCTGGGTATCAACTATTCAATCTGCAGAGGGAAAAGATTCTATTGATATTACAGGCATAATAAGCAAACCAAAATTGAAAACACCTGTTAAGGCTCTTGTTGTTAATGTGGGACCAGAACATCCAATAGTACGAAAAGTAAACATATTGAATACTTTTTCTGTTTATATATATATAGAAAAAAGGGGTACTTATAGAATTGATGAGGATTCTAATGCAGGAGGATCAGGTACATATCAGATAAAGCCATTTATGGTTTCTAAACCAAGAGGATACAAAGATCCTCCCTTTCAGGAGGCTAAAACAGATTTTGAATTACTTAAAGGTTATTATGTTTTATTTGTACGGCCTAAATCAAAAGGTATTCTCCATTTTGCCTTATACAAAAAAGAGGGCTTTCTAACAACTTTATCCAGATCTATATTCTCAAAACAAGGTATAAATGAACATTTTAAAGGGGAGTCATTATTAACAAGACAAACTCTTATCTGGCCCTGTGTTAAATTGCCCTTTATACCTTATAGATATCAATATTACACTTTATGGTTAAATAAACGGCCATATGTTGAAACAGGGGTAATTGTCAGAAAATTACCTATGAATCTGGATACTAGTTTGCCTGTAATGTTGAATCCTGGTCAATCAGTACCTATAAAAATAGAATGTGACAAAAGATCTTATTTGGATGTTTATGGGGGTTCTTATAAACTTACAATTAATGGAGAAAGATTTTCCAAACAAGCCATAATAAATAAAGGTATTCATAATTTAGAAATTAAAAATATTAGTACAAAGATTTGTTTATATACTTTAAAAACCAGGTCAGTAGATATGTATATACCCCCAAGACCTGTTATAAAAAAAGTCGATGAAGTATATCAAGTTATTGCATCTAATAAGCCTATATTCAAAAATTTTGATAGTATGGAGAAAAAAAGCTTTCTATTAAGAGTTAAAGAGCCTGGTTTATACAGAATGGAAACCCTAGGTCGCTTGGCTTTCAGGATGACAGTCCGTACTCGTACAACAACCTCTCTCTTTAAAACAAAAATGAATGGTATTGGTCGTAATGCTCTTGTTCAGCAATATTTCAAACCAGGTGATTATCTTGTAAGTGTTCAAGCTCAAGGCAAATCCAGAGGGCGTGCAGGTATTCAATTGAAACGAACTGAACTTGAAAAACCTGAAGAACTTTTTATGGGTAGAACTAGCAGCTCATTTGTTAAAGCAGATACTGCAATACATTACAATTTTACAATTAAAAATGCAGGTATTCATCATGTAGAGACCTATAGCCTTGGGAAACGAATTACACACCGGATTGAAGATTATGATGGTTGGCCTCTTTATCGTCCAGGTAGTTATCATGTCATTGAAAGATATTTTGATAAGGGTACTTATACATATTATTCATTACCTATTGAAATTGATAGTCAACGTGTAACATTCATTTATAAAAAGCGGAAAAAGAGAATTATCTCTGGAAAGGGCCCTCATATATTAGAATTAAACAAATCTATTGATAATATCTGGATTGAAGAACCGGATCGTGCAAAAGATATATATCAAGTTAAAATCCCAGCTTTTGCAGAATTTTCTTTAAATGTTACAAATAATATGAAAGCATCAATTTATTTAAAGCATGGTAAAAATGTTGAAGAAACAAAATCCGGTAAATGGTCGGGTAAATTATTACCCGGTATATATGAAATTAGTGTTATTAGTCCTGAAAAGAACAATAAGGTTCCATATACAATCTATCTTCAAACTAAATATCTTGTTCCGGGATTAACGCAAAAGGTTTATCATTTACCTGCCACATTGAATGTAAGTGTGTCAAAAGATGTATTTGTAGATATTAGTAGCTTCGGGCAAACTGATGTAAAAGCATATTTATTGGATAAAGATTCAAATGCTCTTATAACCAAAAATGATGATAAGCCCAATGATTGGAATTTTCGAATTTCATGTAGACTCAAAGCAGGCATTTATAAATTAAAATTAGTATCAATAGGGTCCAGTTCAGATCAATTTGAAGTGAAGATGAATCAGCGTGATTATAAAGAGTTGGAACCAGTTAATATTCCATTCACATTAAATAAAAAACTCGGAAAAGAGGTATTGCAAATTCCCTTTTCAACATGTGAAAATGAATCTCTTGTAAATTTTAATACTAAAAACAAAAAAAACATAAAACTTGCTATAATGAAAGGAGATGTGCTAATTGCTGAAGGAAAGGGACATATTTATATTCCTTTGCCTTCTAAAAAAAATTATATTCTGTATGTTTGGGATGAGGAGAATATTGTTAAAGAGAGAAACAAAGTTTTAATAGAGGGGAAACCTATGAAACTTAAGGATATTACATTTGATAAAAATCAAATTAAGTTAGCAACCCCAAATGCTATCCGTTTTCAAAATAATAATAGATTAAGTTATTGCTTTAATACAAGTAGCAAGAGAACCTATTATTCTCCTGAATTAGAAAGACCATGTTTGATTCTTGATGGGTTTACAAAAGGAACGAAAAATATAAATGGCTGGCTTGTATCTGAAGATAGGAAACCTATTACAATTCAGCCATTTGATGTTAAACCTGAACAGCCTATTAAAGTTATGCTTGAAAAAGTTCCCATCTCTTTTTTAATCAAACAGAAACAAAAAGCACCAATGTTATTAAAGATTAAATCTATTAAAAGCATAGTTGGAGCTATGGTTTCCCCTGAGAATAATCTTCCTGAAAATCATGTGCAATGGTCAGGAATGCTTGCAAAAGAAGCGCAAACTCTTGTAGGAATTCCTGGATATGGTAAATATCGTGGATACATATGGAAAACACATAAAACTCCTCTTTTGACATCTGAAAATATAAAAGAAATAGCTAGGGATCGTATTTCTATTTATATAAACTCTTATCCCATACAGGATACAAAAGATTTAAGAAATGTATCGAATTTAGAAGCAAATATTTCTGCTGGTCGTTCCTTTTTATTACTTATGGAAGATAAAAAACAGGTTTTGAATATGGTTTTAACTAAAGGATTAGTTGCATTTTCATGGTATTTAAATAAACCTTTTGATATTGTATCCAGTTTGAATCAAAATAGAGAATGTCAGATCAAGGTAAATGGAAAGAATCTATTCGTTCTAAATACTAGTAATCATCCTGGTTTATTTCGTGTGGAAAAAATGGAAAAACCTTATACTGAATCAGATAAGTTTGACTTAAAAAATGGTTTTGAAAAGCTTTTTAAGAAACCTGGTAAGCTTAGATTTAAGATTGAAGAAATTCCTAAAAATATGCATCTTTTTATTACAGGAGATATTGTTAATAGCTGTTTTTGGGGAAGCAATGGTCTGATTTATAATAGTATTTACAGCCGAAATCCTTTTGATACTTTTAGATATAATGTAAAACAGGGTTATATTGAAGTAGATCATAATAAAGGGTTCGTAAAAATATGGCAAGCTTCCCTTAATGATTATGCAAAAGCATTTATAGGAAAATTTGAGGAAGCTCATATAGAAGAATTTCAGAGTAATAGGGGGGATATGGCAGGTATCTCTCAGGTATGGCCATTCTCTTTGGGAAAACCAGGTTTTATCAGTGTTAAAACATCTGCTCCAGTTGTATTAGCATTATTATCTGAAGATAAATTATTGCAAATGAGTGTTTGTTATGAAAATAAAAGATGTGAGTTGAACCAGTATCTTCAGTCCGGCAATTATAAACTTTTCACACGCCCCATTAATGGTTTATCAGGAAAAGGTATATTAAAGTTAAACAAAATAACACCTATTGATATTAATAATGGTATTAATAATGATTTACACCTGATTAGACCCGGCGAAATACAGGTTTATCGTTTTTCTGTTAATAAAGAAAGTAGTGTTGGGGTTGGGCTTAAAACTGAGAGCGACAATTTAGAAGCATATTTATATGATGAAAAATCTACACTCATATCAAAAGGAGCTCTAATGTTCAACAAATTAAAGCCAGGTAAATACATTCTGGTTGTTAAAGCTCATGGAACACCTGTTCAATACTATCCCATTATTCTTGGTGTTCAAGGAACACGCAAAGGAGTGCCTGAAGATGTAATAAGAAAATATAAGAAGGAGGAAAGCCAATGATAATTAGAAATTACAAGAAAATAATAGGTTTTATTTTAATATTATCCATTTTTACACTAACAGGAATAGCACAAAAAAAGGGTATTTCTCATATTATTGGGAAAAATCACATTACAGTAGTACCGGAAACATTACTCAGGGGATATGATCCAATCACTGTTTTCTTTCCTTCTTCCGAAGGTCCTCTAAATGGAGGTCCTCTTGACAAACCGGATAAATTTTTAAAGATATATCCCAAACATCCCGGAGAGTATAAGTGGCTGGATAATAAAACCTTGCAGTTTTCCCCAACCATTGCATGGCCTGCATTGCAACAGTTCACAATTACTGTTAAAGGCTATAAGTTCAAATTAGTTACTCTAATGGCTCCACCAACACGGATCTCTCCTTCAAATAGAACAGAGAATCTTGAACCAGTAAAAGAAATAACTTTAACATTTGCAAATCGCATTGGAGTAAAAAGGCTTTCTATGATGTTGTGTTTTGAAATCAGACCTATTCCGGGTATGGAAAGAGGTGTTGGATCCTGGTTAACAAACAAAGATTTTGTAATAAAGGAGATCGAGCGATCTACAATTAAAAAAGCTGTTAAATATCAGGTTACATTACACAAACCAATCCCTTATGGGTCTATTACAACATTGCATCTCAGGCTTTCAATGGATGATTCTATTTCAGGTTCTTTAGCAAGTTATTCATTTTCAACAAAGCCTCTATTCAGAATTAAGGCAATAGGCTCTGGAAGTACGGTTTATCCTGTTTCATTAAAAGGTAGTGTATATTCAATTGAACAGGCTATGGATTGCAGCACTGGTAAAAAGCCTATTTTTATCGAGTTCAGTGATACGCCGGGAGCAATCAGTCTGAATCAAATAAAAAGAATGATTCATTTCGAACCCTCTGTTAAAAATTTCCATTTTAATGTATCAGGGAAAAAAGTCAGGCTTTATTTTGATATACAAAGAGAAAAGATTTACAAACTGCTGATACAACATATACAATTTAAAAACAGTTCCGGCAGACTTATTTCTCCATTTGGAGAGATTTCATTTTATTTCTTTTATCGTAAATCTTCACCCTATCTAAAATGGCTGGCAAGCCAGGGAATTTTAGAATGTTATGGGCCTCAACTTCTTCCAATGGAAGGAAGGAATATGGAACAAGTAGATTTACGGATTTATAAAATTGATCCTTTAAATCGTAATTTCTGGCCTTTTTCATCAGACCCTATTGCAATTAATGAAAGCACAAGACCCAGAGGGCCCGGAGAGGAGCCAAAATATGCTACACAAATCATACAACAGATAAAGCTTCTGGGAAGTCCTCTTGTATCGAGAATTGTTCCGCTTCCCTTTAAAACAGGTTCGGGAAAGGTAAAATTTGGCCTTGATTTGAAAAAACTTATGGCAAAGATATCAGGTAAAAACAAGCCCGGTACTTATCTGGTTGGATATAGAA
This sequence comes from Candidatus Aminicenantota bacterium, assembly GCA_030610885.1. GTDB lineage: Bacteria > Acidobacteriota > Aminicenantia > UBA2199 > UBA2199 > JAUWNT01. The sequence goes on from JAUWQW010000005.1 coordinate 29,766, forward strand.
CTATTGGAAGTAGCACAACAAGGTATTACACACGCATTCAGGTCACCAATCTATGCCTGAGTACTGTAGAGGAAGAATCAGCAGTTACATTTGTTGTTACATCTTTAAAATCAGGTGAACCTATAAAAGGTGCAAAAATTCAAGTGCATGGTTATAAAAAGGGCAAATGGGGAAAAGTGATTTCTGGTATAACTGATAATTCAGGCAAATACAGATATATTCATTACAAACGTATTGATCATCAGATTCGTCGTATTGTGGTAAGTAAAGAAGAGGACAGATTAGTTCTTGATCCTAACAGTCCACCCCCTCATTTTTTAAATAATCACTGGTATAATTCTTATAACACATGGCTCAGCTGGTTGAATCAGAATCCCCGTAATATAAAATTAAAATCTGTTCACAAAGCTCATATTTTAACTGAACGGCCTGTTTATCGTCCGGATGAACCTGTTCATATTAAGGGGTATGTTAGGCTCAGGAAACAGGGGAAAATCATACTTGACTCACAAAAACGTTTACGCAGTGTAAAGATAGATGGACCGGGTGGCAAACGCTGGACCTATCCAGTTAAATTGAATTCATATGGAAGTTTTTATATTAAATTTGATGAAAAGGACCTTCCTACAGGTAATTATTATGCAAGTATTTGTGATGATAAAGATAATAACAGAATGGATATTGTTAGTTTTAAGAAGGAAAGTTACAGGATACCTCGTTTTGAAGTAAAACTCTCTGGCCCGGACAGAGTTCCTCAAGATGCTCCTTTTAAATTGTATATGACAGCTGCATATTATGCTGGAGGTAGAGTTGTGGGTCAGGAGGTTAGCTGGCATGTTACCAAATTTCATTACAGATTTCATTTCAAAAAACATCCTGGTTATTTATTCTCTTCAGATGAGCGTTTCGGAGGTACACAACACTTCAGATCATTAGGAAGTCAAACAAAAGAAGATATAACTGATGATAATGGCTCTGCTTTCATTGAGATTGATCCAACAACTGAGAAAGACAGCCAACCAAAGCGTTATGTGGTAGAAGTAACAGTCAGAGGTGCTGATGAACAATCAGTAACAACAACAAAATCAATTTTAGCATTACCTCCGTTTGTACTTGGACTAAAAATGGCCAGGTTTATGAAATCAGGCACAATTATAAAGCCTAAGATTATTATTTTGGACCATAATGGGAAAATATATGCTGGGAGGAAATTTCATTTGCGTTTACTCCAGAGGCAATGGCACTCACATCTTAGGAAAAGTGATTTTACTACAGGTAAGGCTAAATATGTAACTGATGTTGTGGATGAACAGATATTTGAAAAAGATTATGTTTCAGAAGCAGGAGAAAAAACCATAAAACTTACTGTTAAGGAGTCAGGGGTTTATGTGGTTGAAATATCTGCAACAGATAATATGGGGCGTGTTCAAAAGGTTTTTGCTGATCTGTATTTAGCTGGAGAAACCCCAATGGCATGGAAAAAACCAAAATCTAATGTATTTGAGACCTCCCTGGATAAGAAAATATATGATCCTGGAGATAAAGCATCAATTTTATTAAAAAGTCCATTTCAAAATGCACATGCACTTGTCATAGTTGAGGGACCTGTTTCAAACACCTATCATTGGGTAAGGATCAGTTCAGGACAGGGTGTTTTTGTTCTTCCAATAACAGCAAATATGAACCCACGTGTTCCTGTTCATATTCTATTAATGCGAGGCAGACTTTCTATAAAAAATAAAATAAATGCTAAACCTAAAAAAGATAGGGGAAAACCCATTTCTATGGCTAATACAACATGGGTAAATGTAAGACCTAAGACAAATCAGCTCAATATTGCTTTAAAACATAAGAAAAAACACCTTCCAGGACAAACTTGTGTAATGACAGTTCTTCTAACTGACCCTGATAATAAACCATTAAATGGAGAGGTTACTTTATGGCTGGTGGATAGAGCTGTGCTTGCACTTGGTAAGGAAAAAGCATTGGATCCATTACCATCATTTATTGAAATTGTAAATACAATGCTTCGTATAAGAGGTACACGTAATGAAGTTGTTGGTGATCTTATACTTGAAGAGCTAATTGGTGGAGGTGTTGGTGCTATTATGGAAAAGAGATTAAGTTCTTTATTCAAGCATGTAACAGTTCGTAAGCTATTTAAATCTGTTCCATATTTTAACCCAAATATAAGAGTTATTAATGGGAAAGCTAAAATCAAGATCAAACTGCCTGAAAATCTAACTGATTTTGCCATAAGAGCTGTGGCTACTGATGGGCATGGTAGGTTTGGCGCATATAAATCAATGCTTTCAATAAGGCTGCCTCTTATCATACAATCTGCTTTACCTCGTTTTGTACGCCCAGGAGATAGTTTTGTTGCTGGAGGTATAGGTAGGGTAGTAGAAGGGGATCCTGGTCCGGGTAGAGCGGAATTGCAGGTGGAGGGTCTTAAAGTAAGGGGCAATACAAAGGTTGCTATCAGTTGGGTAAAGGACAAACCTGAGAAGATATACTTCCCTTTAAGTGTACCTCTGGCCATAAAGGATATTAAAGATAAAAAAGTATGCATACGTTTAGCAGTAAAACGCGACAATGATGGTGCTATGGATGCATTTGAAGTGCATTTACCCGTTCGAAAAGATAAAGAGATGAGGCGTGTTGAAAAATTCATAAATCTAAAATCTGGTCAAACAATTGGTTTTCCTTTTCCAAAAGAGAAAATTCGCCCCGGAAGTATAAATCAAACAATGCTCCTTACATGTAAACCTGAATTGGTAAAAATGCTTGCAGGACTCAATTTTCTTGCAAGATATGAGCATGGTTGTACTGAACAACGTATAAGTAAACTATTACCTGAATTAGCTTTAAAAGATGTTTTATCTCATATTGGCAGAGGTTCGAGATCTAAGGAAATGACTCCTTATATGAAAGAAACTTTAAGCTTTTTGGAAACTACTATTCAATCCAATGGTCTTTACAGCTGCTGGCCCGGATCCAGAGGGTATGTAAGTCTTACTGCTTATGTGGTTGATTTCCTTGTTTTGGCTCGAAACCAAGGTTATAAATTCAAAGATGCTCTTTTAAACAGAGCTGTATCAGCATTAAAAGATTCGCTACGTTCTGATTATAGTAATTTCATTGATGGATATTCGTTTGTAGAGCGAGCTGAGGCTTTAGCTGCTTTATCAAATGCAGGTTATTTTGACCAGTCTTATGCATATGATCTGATGACAAGAGCAATCAATATGGATCTATACATAGAAGCTAAGATTTTATATACTTTTCTTGATAAAGATAAAACAAATAAAAAGGCAATTGAACGCTTAAGCAAAGACCTGTTCAAAAGCCTGGTATTTAAGCTTAGAAACGGTAAAGAGGTTTATCAAGGACTTCAGTACCGCTCAAGGAGTTGGGGAGGTCTTATACTATCAAGTGAGGTTAAGACCTTAGCAAATGTAGCACGATCTCTCTATCATGCACAACCCTCTGATAAACGTATTAAATTACTTATGGATGAATTGATAAGCAGAGGTATTGGAGATGGATGGGGGAGTACAAATGCTAATGCTTCTGCAATTCTTGCTCTTGGAGAAATTTTAAAGAATAATCTTTCTTCTAAAGAGAAATATGAAGTTAAGCTCTCATTTGGAAATAAAATCAAAGAAATTGATACAATGGGAAAAGTTGTAACCAGAATATCCAATAAATACAATATTCCAGGTAAGATTCGTTTGACAAAAGGGATTCCGGATTCTAATCAGCCCCTCCTGGTCTGGTTTTATGTTGATTATATGCCTGCTGGTACAGGTGATCGAATTCGAGCAAGGAATAAAGGTTTTGTTGTTGAACGTGAACTTCTTGTATATAAGAGCATGGATAAACCTCCTATCAGGAACAAGGTGGTTCCTGGGAAAAATATAACCATTGATATTGGAACTATTGTTGAAGATCACATACGTGTGATTAATTCTAAACATAGGTATTATGTAGCAATAAAAGCCCCGTTTGCAGCAGGATTTGAACCAATGAATCCTATACTGGCTACTTCTCCAAAAGAAGCAAAACCTGATGGGATTTTTACAAAAAAACCTGATTATTCTATATATTCAGATGATTCAGTTACTTTTTACTTTGATTCATTACCAAAAGGTACGTATGATTTCTATTTTAGATTAAAAGCAAGCATTGAAGGCAGGTTTACTCATCCTGCAGCAAAAGCAGAGATGATGTATAAACTCAATGTGTGTGGAAATTCTGATGGTTTAAAAATTATTGTAAGAAAGAGGCTTGATAACGAATAAAATTATATGAAAGAAAAAGAAAAGAAAATATCTTTTAAAGGAGTATACTTTAACTGGTTAAAATTTTATATAAAGAGGTTTATACAATTTATGCGCAAGCACCCGTGGAAAACTTTCTTCAGATTATGCTTAACATCAATGATAATTATAATATTAATGGTAATCATGATTCTTTTAACAGTTAGAAATAGAATATATTTAAAGTCTTTTCAACAAACACCCTTTTTTGAAGATACATATGGTAACTATTTGTCTGAAGGCAGGACAGATAAATCTGCTCTGGGATTCTGGGAAATAACAGGGAAATTACCAGAGCGTATTTCTGAATGTTTCATTTCGATTGAGGATAAGAGATTTCTAAAGCATTCAGGTGTAGACTGGTTTTCTCTTTTCAGGGCAATTATAAATAATATTACAGGCAAATCACGTCAGGGAGCTTCAACGATTCCCATGCAATTAGCAAGAATGCAAAATCCTGGTCCTCGAACATACTGGCGAAAAGCCTGTGAGATACTTACTGCTTTGCTTCTGGTGCGCAAATACGGACATAATGCAGTTATGCGTCAATATCTTCGTTTAGTGCCACAGGGGAATCAAATCCATGGTGTTGCATATTCTGCAAGGCGTTATTTCAGAAAACCCTTAAAAGATCTGGGATGGGCAGAAGCAGCTCTTCTTGCATCCTTATCAAAAGCACCTGGCAAGATGAACCTGTTCAGATCAGATGGATTTCTGATTGCTTCAAAAAGAGCCAAAATAATTCTTATGAAACTTAAAAATCAAGGAAATTTAAGCAAAGAAGAATTTCAGATGAGTATTTCACAATTAAAAAAAATGGATATGCCTGTTAAAGAGAACCGCCCTTTTCACAGCTATCATGCAATACTAAATCTTGAACATGCTATAAAAAAAAGAGGAAAGAAAACTTTTTCTAAACCAATACGCACCTGTCTTGACCTTGGAATCCAAGACTTTTTAGCTGATGTAGCTATTGATGCTATGAACCTTTATAGACCCAGAGGTGCTGGTAATATTGCAATCATAGTAATTGAAAAATCAACAGGAAAGGTCAGGGGATATATTGGTTCTTAATACTATCTTGATGAGAAATATTCTGGTGCAATAAATTATGCAAAAGTTCCTCGTTCTTCAGGCAGCATTCTTAAACCATTTATTTATGCATTGGGAATGAAAGACCAACATTACACTTCAGCAAGTGTTATTGCAGATCTCCCTTTATATATTACTCATAAAACAGGTGATTATTCTGTGTGTAATTATGATGAGTCCTTTTTAGGGCCCATGATTTATAGAAAAGCTCTTGCAAACAGTAGAAATATACCTGCAGTTCAAGTACTTAAAAAAGTTGGTCTTGCAAGATGTTATGATTTTTTTCATCATATTGCTCTTGTAAACTCCACAAAAGATTCCTCATATTATGGGCTGGGTATGGCTATTGGTGGGCTTTATATAACACTTGAAAATCTTGTTACTGCATATGGAATGTTGGCTAATGACGGGCATCTATTTAAATTGAAATGGTTTGAACATGAAGGTTCTGAAAATATAAAAATGGGAATAACACAGCACATACTGCCTGAAGATATAGCTCGCCAAATCACACTATTTCTTGCAGATCCTATGGCACGCTTACCTTCATTTGGGAGGATGGGTGTGCTGGAGTATCCATTTCCAGTTGCTATTAAGACAGGTACATCAAATGGTTATAGAGATGGCTGGGCAGTTGCATGGAGTCATCGTTATATTGTTGGCGTTTGGATAGGTCATCCTAATAATGATAGAATGAAAAAGCTGGGGGGACAATCATCTGCTGCAGTTGTTAAAAGAATTATGCTTCATCTCCATCCTGAGGAGGAGAGTCAGGGAGTTCATGAAACACCATTTTTACCTCCAAAAGGATATATTGCTGTAAAAATGTGCTCTATTTCAGGTCAGCATGCTACTGATTTATGTACTGATGTTACTTTGGAATATTTTAAACCAGGTACTGAACCAGTATCTTCTTGTAAAGTACACAGAAAGTATGCTATTGATAGAAATACAGGGCAACTTGCCACACAGTTTACTCTTGCTAAAGATATAGAATACAAAACATTTACTCTATTACCCCCTGAGTATTCAGCATGGGCTGCCAGAAATGGATATACAAAACCTCCGGCTGATACAAACCGTATCCCAGATGCATTTGTATATATTCAAGAACCTGTTAATGGAAGCCATTTATTATTGGATCCTGAAACTCCTCTTCGTTTTCAGACTCTTGCTCTTAAGGCAAAGGTCTCACCTTTGATACCTGAAGTTGTATGGCTGGTAAATGGTATTCAATTTAAAATTACTTCTTATCCATATGTTGCCAGGTGGCAGCTTAAACCTGGTTTTCATGCAATTCAGGTTCGTTTCCCAAATGCAAATGTACAGAGTAAAGTTGTATATATATCAGTTTCCGAATAAAAAAAGATATAAATTTTATGTTTCTGAAATTTTGAATTTTATTCCTTTTCCTTCAAGATAGTCGAATACTTCATAAAATATTTTATCTTTTTCTCCAATATATTCAGGAGCGCAGATTCCCTGGTGTTTGAACTTTCCCTCTAAAACAAGGCGTGCAACAGATGTACAGGTATATCCTGTTGTTCTTGCCATAGAGTTTGTTCTTGTTTTCCAGTCAAATTGATCATATAGATCATAAATGATCTTCTTTTTCTTTCCATTTTCAATTCCCTCAATAATTACTCGCATAACTGTAAAATCAGCCTCATTTTCTTTCATTTTCCATTTTGGGAAAAGTATTTGAGATGTAAATTCAACAGGGCTCAATTCAATTCCTTTAAATGAAATGGGTTCTTTATCAAAAAATCCAGTTTCTCTTAATACTTTCATTAGATGAATATGACCTGGATAACGAAGTGTTTTTTCTTTCATATTAGCAATATTCATGGTTTTAAGAAGAGTCCTAAGTCCATCTGTATTAAATGATTCCAGAGTTCCTATACCTTTAAAATAAACATGATCAGGGTCAGATAGGGCTGGTTTAATAACTTCAACTCCATTTTCAATATAATGTGAAGGCCTTGTGTACTCTTCTATAACATCTATAGGAGAAAAAACAGCCTTATATTCATATGGCCATTCTCTTTCAACAGGAAGACCTCCCACAAGGCACTCATAAGAAGTAATGGTTTGCATTCTTTTATTTTGATAACCTAAGATCATATTACACAAACCCGGAGCTAAACCACAATCAACAACAGCTGTAACCTTATTTTTTTTAGCGATTTCATCAAGCTCAAATGCGTCTTCAGGGCTGAATGCTATATCCACTATATTTATACCCTGTTCAATAACTGCTTTTAAAGCTGCTGTACCCATAAATCCGGGTAAAGCGTTTATAACAAGATCAGCTTGTTTTACAATTTTTTTTATATTTTTTGTTTCAGATAGATCTGTATGAATAGGGGAGATAGTATCATTTGATGCAATGGACTCAAGTATCTCTACATTATTATCTGCAGCATATACTTTGTATTCTTTACACAACTCTTTTGCAATTGCATTTCCTACTAATCCTGTGCCCAGAATCACGATTTTTTTCATTTCAAACCTCCTTTTTTGATTTTTTCTTCCATTTTTTATAACGCTCTATGTAATCATCAGCTGCTTTTTGGGAATCTATAGATAAAAATTTTGTGTAATTTGTTATGTGGCACATTAAATAGGCTTCAGGGGGTAGTTTTTCATAGTTTTCGAGTTCAATATCTTCAAGTATTTGTTTGGAGATTTTTGTTATTTTTGAAAGTTCAAGCAAAGATAGTCCTTGAATTTCCCTTACTTGTTGAATTGTTGAACCGCTAATTGCGATAGATCCTTCTTTTCCCTCTGATATTTTATCATGTTCAGATATTAATTTCTTTTTTTTCTTTTTTTCTAAAATATGTGTGCCTATCTTTGAATAAGCTTTACTAATCTTTTTTAAAATCTTTTCTCTCTCCTTTTTTGAAAATTCATCATCAATTGGAATGGTTGCAATTGAATCTGTTGAATAAATTTTTTTCATACGCTCATATGCTCTGTTTACTTCAGATAAAGTAGCATTTATATTAATTTCAAGTAATTCATAGTATTTTTTTAGCTTTTTATCACTCATTTTATGGATTAAATAAATTAAGTTGTTTATCCTCTACAAGATTATTTACCAGACCATGAGTATCTTTATTTAATAGAGGTGTGCATAGAACATTTTCATTTGAAGTATGTGTTTGAGATCCATTATAATAGTCCCAGAAGGAATCAATATATTTAATATATCCTGAAAAATTTACATCAATACCCAAATATTTGATTAAAAGGCTTTTAATTGAGAATCCAATTTCAATATCATTGGGATTTCTTACCTGATTAAGTATTATATCGATTTTAAAATTCTCTAGTTCTTTGTCAATAAGGTTCTTTATCTGATTCGAACTTTTTTTAAGATAATATAGAAATGTTTTAATATCTTTAATTTCATTTACATTTCTATTCTTCCATGCATTACGTGCCACATCTTTTAATTGATGGTCACGCAGAATTCTATTGATCTTACGGAATAGGGCTTTTTTTATAAAATTGTATAAATTTTCAATTGATGTAATTTCAGGAACAGTTACTACGATTTTTTTGTCAGCCAGCAAAAAACTATCAATAGTGTTCAGATGTGTACCTGCACCAAGATCAATAAGGATAAACTCAGAATTAATACTTATAATATGCCTGAAGAATTTCAATTTTTGTGTATATTTAATACTTGTTGGATTAAATGTATTGATGTCACCTACAATAAGCTGTAAATTTGGAACTCCTGTTTTTATAATAATTTCTTTTAAAGGGCTTTTTTTCTCGAAAAAATCAGTTAAAGATTTTTTAGGTTTTTTAATCCTTAAAAAAGAGTGTAAATTAGCTCCACCCAGATCAGCATCAATTAAACTTACCTTTTTCCCTTGCTTTGCCAGATATATACCCAAAGTAGTTGTGATTATGCTTTTCCCAGTACCACCTTTACCACCTCCAATAGCCCATATTTCAGATTTCATTTACAGTTCTCTTTTATCCTTTGTATAACTTCTGGAGTCAGGTCACTAATTTTTAACAACCATCGATTGAATAGAAGTTCTGCTTCAAGCTCAGGTCCATAACGATTAACTAAGATTTTTACAAGCATTATAGTTTCAGGTTTTTTAGTTTTAAAGATTTCAGGTGTTACTATACTGTTTTCTATAGGTTCCTTATAAAACCTGGATTTAATTTTATTACCCTTTTTTGAACCCATGAATTTTGATTTTGCATAATTTTGAATAGATACAATAAGGCCTGCTTCTTGTATAATATCTTCAGGAATTAACATATTGTTCTCTGTAAGCATATCATACTCTGTATAATTTGAAATTCTTGAAGATAATCTTGATGAAAGTATTATAGGAACGTGGTTTTTTCTAGATAATGATGATAATTGTTCCATAATTGTATTTTTATTGTTCCATTCAGAACTATGTACCTTTGTTGAATGATCTAAGGCTATTTTTTGATATGGATCAACAAAAATTGCACCAATTTCAAATGTATTACAAAAAGATTTTACTGAATCAAGCAAGTTTTCGTTATTATAATAGGAATCAACCACATGTATTCTTTTTGATACCTGTAGAAAGTTAAAAAGTCCTTTATATTCTGAATTTTTATCGGATAAATCCTTTATTGCATTAACATCTTTGGTTCTTAATTCATATTTCCATCTATCAAGGTTAGTAGTTAAGCCTTTTATATTGTTTGAGAAATAGGTGTTACCTGACATGTTTATTAATTTGACTTCTACTTCAGATTTGGATTCCTCATAAGTATAATAAACAAAGTGTAACTCAGGGTATTTTTTTACCATATTAAGCATTATGTTAAGAAGGAAAACTGTTTTTCCATGTTTATGCATCCCTGTTATAACATTTAAAGCATTTGCAGAGATACAAATAGATTTATCAAGTTCCGAAAATCCCGTTATAAGGCTCTTATACTCATTCTTTAGCTCTATTGATAATTGATTAATATCAAAGGGAGTAGCGTCCTTAAGAAATCTTCTATTAATTTTAAACTTCTCAGCTTCTGTTTTATCTGGAAAGATATCTTTTAATAACATTGAAAAGTCATTTGATTTGAGATCTTCTTTATCAATATCCGGGATTTTATCAATTTCCCTGATCGACTTATTATCTAAATCTCTTTTTTCAAAACAAACCTTGGTTTTATTGTAAGTATCATCAGTTGGGGTATGAATTATATCATCTGGTTTTAATACAATATCATTTTGAATTGCAGTATCCTGAGAGTCGCTGGATTCATTTGTTATTTTTTTGTTATCTTCTGTTAAGTTCTTCTTAACCTCTTTATCTTTCAAAGCTCCTCCTAAAATGCAAATATCATTCCAGGTTCACAGAAAATTAGTAGTCAATTATATTATACTACTCAATAGCATAAAATTCAAAATAGTATTTGTTTATTTTGACATTTTATTGTGTGTTTGTTAATATTTTTAGGGAAAAATTATGATAAAATTACTTTTATGGTTAATACTCTTTGTTATATCATGGCCTGTAGCATTACTTGCTTTAATTTTATATCCTTTTATATGGCTAATAATGCTTCCATTTAGATTGATTGGAATCACAGTAAAAGCAGCATTTGAATTTTTAAAAGCTATTATTACATTACCATATAGGATAATAAAAAGAATTTGAAGGGTAGGGGAAACATATAATATTTTATTTAAAAGATGTTAGATAGATTCAATTTCAAGGGAATATCCATTATTGTTTTGTTCTTAACAATTTCAGCAAATTTATGTTTGCAAAAAAATGATGATAAAGACCGCATTTTAGATTTAATTGATTTAACAGCAAAATATGCTGAGAAAAAAGACACATCAAAGATAGTTGATCTGCTGTCTGATGATTTTAATACAATAGATGATCAATCAAAAAAGGATATAAGAGAATTACTCACAAGGTATTTTGAAAAATATAAAGGAGTTGTTATTAATATTCTTTCAACAAATATAATATATATAAAATCAAATAAAGCAGAAATAGAAACTGATGTATCTCTATCAAGTGGTATAAGCAAAGTTCTAAGAAAGATAGTTCAATATTATGGTGAAACATATAGATTCAAAATAATATTAGAAAAAGATTTAAGTGAATGGAAATTTGAATATGCTGAATGGAAATATATTTCTATAACCGATTTATTTCCGGAATCTTATAAAATGTTGAAAAAAATATTTCCAAATATCTGAGTATCATCTAAGAAAAACATAAATATAAAAATATATCAAACTATTAGAGAACTAAAAAAAGATCGTGCAATACAGCGCAATCTGAGCATTCAAAAGAAAAAGATATAAACAGTATATGCAATAATGTTATTAATTGAATAAATATTTTCAACAATTTTATCCACAAATCCAATTTATTAGGTATATAGGCGTTTTTGAAAGGTGTATATATTACGTCGGATAAGATATATTATGTAAACCAACATGTATTTAAAACATATTTTTAAATCAGTACTCCTATTTTTTTAGTTATTTATTTGGTTTGAATTCTTTTATCTTGTCTTCTCTTATATTATTTATTAATTGTTCAAGTATTTCTATTATCTTATCTTTATTTATTTCTTTAGATTTTATATTAAATCCGATTTTAATTTCTTTATTGTCTGAAACAAAATTAAATTTTAAACCCTTATTTTTTCTATTTTTTTTTTTTATTTTGGTATTCCTGTGTTTTTTTATCTCATCCCTTGAAAATGGTTTTTCAGAATATTCATCCAGTACTTTAGCCATCTTTTTTATATCATCTAATTTAACCAATTCTAAAATAAAAGTTTTTGATACAATTTTCAGTTCTATACATCTTTTTAAAATATCATCAGGTAAATCATTTATTCTTAATAGTTCACTTACACTTGTTCTTGACTTTCCTATTTTGTTAGCAATATCAACATGAGTATATCCATATATTTCTGCTAAACACTTGAAGGAATAAGCTGATTCAAATATATTCAAGTCTTTTCTCTGTAAATTCTCAACAATTGCCAATTCTAATGCCTCATTATCAGGAGAATCACGTTCAATGCAAGGAATTTCGTTTAAATTGATTAATTTTGCTGCTCTATACCTTCTTTCACCAGCAATTATTTCAAATCTTCCATTCTTGGACCTTACTATTATAGGTTCTATTATTCCTTTTTCTTTTATTGATTCAGCTAATTCTTTTAAATCTCCAAAATCTTTTCTGGGCTGTATTACTCCAGGAGTAATTTTGTTAATTGGAATATTCCTAATTATTATAGTTTTGGTTCTACTTGAGATCTCGTCTACAAAATGATTGTCATGTTTAGGCTTCATAAAATCAGGTAAACCTGCCTTTTTAGACATTTTTTAATATTTCCTCAGATAAATTTTTATATTCAAAAGCGCCTGATGACGTTGGAGCAAAAGTAAAAATTGACTCTTTATATGCAGGGCTCTCTTCTAACCTTACACTCTTTGATATTTTTGTTTTAAAGACTTTATTTTCAAATATCTTCTCTATATGCTTCTTACTATCTCTGGCCATTATAGTTCTTTTATCATATAAAGTTATAAGTACTCCAAGAAGAGCCAGATCAGGATTGCTCCTGATTCTTATTCTATCGAATGTTTCAAGCAGATCATCAGTGCCTTCTAGAGCAAAATACGATGCCTGAATTGGAATAATTAAATGAGTTGCAGCAACAAAGGAATTTATTGTAATAAGGCCAAGCGTAGGTGGTGTATCTATAATAATAAAATCATAATTATACTTAATAGAGTCAAGTTTATCTTTTAATCTAAAATGGCTGTCTATCTCCCCTATCAGTTTTGATTCAAGTTTTGCAAGTGAGATAGAAGAAGGAATTATAGACAAATTAATTATATTTGTTTTGTGAATTATATCTTGAAGTTCATATTCATTACTTTGAAGAAAATCAAATGTGGAATACTTTATTTTTTCAGGATCAATGTATGAAAGAGTTGCATTTGTTTGTGGATCCATATCAATAAGAAGGGTCTTATAACCTAAAAAAGCAAATGCTGCAGAAAGATTTATACATGTGGTTGTTTTGCCAACCCCACCTTTTTGGTTTGCAATTGTTATTATCAAAACTAACTCCTATTTTAATTTCTAAATATATTTCAATTATAATGTTTTGTCAAGTTAATTTTTTGAAACTATTCAGTTTTAGAAAATGAGTAACAGTTGCAAACTGTTATAATGTCGACATGTCGACATCAGTTCAAGATGAGCTCTGAACCTTATTTTATATGTCCTCTATATTATATTTCTCTATAAATCTCTTTTTTAATTCAAAATAATCATTAAAAAAAACAATTTTCTCACCCGAAAATCTTTTGTCATCCTGTATGCTGTATTCAACCCCATTTTTTTTATCCTTCTTTACAATAAAGACATCGGATATGCCTGCTTTTTTTGATGCAATAATGTCATAATGGCTATCACCTATAGATAAAATCTCTTCAGGAGTATATTTGTATAAATTCATTAAATAAAAAAAAGCATCAGCATCAGGCTTCCAAAATTTCATATCCCTTGTTATTACTACATCAAATTTTAGATTAAATTTATTCAATAGATATTCAGTATTCTTTTTACTATTATTTGTTATTAATGAAATTTTTATTTTATTATTTTTTAAAAAAGATATAAATCCAAAAACACCGTTCAAAGGCCTTGTTTTTAAGGTGTTTTGTTCTTCATGCTTTTCAAGTATTTTCAATTTTTCATAATCAATACTATTATTATTATAAATTTCTTTTAAAATATTTCCATTTTCTATACATAACTCTTTTTTTATTTTTTTCCAATCTAAATAGTTTTCAAAAACCGTGCCATCCATATCAAAGATTGCCAGTTTAACCATACTTCTCCTATTTTGATGAGATATTAAAAAAAATAGGTATGCCTTCGAGATCTAATTCTTCTGAAATTCTTCTTTTTAAATAAAGCTCGTGAAATTGTTTTAACCTTGATTTTGATTTTGTATAAAACCTTATGAAAAAAGGTTTGTATGACTCTATTGATAAATACTTTGGATTAAATGTTTTGTTATCTTCAGTTAATAATTTCTTTTCTTTTAAAATTTCTTGGGTTATATAATTAAGATTAGAAGTTTTTATTTTATCATGAATTTTATTATTAATTAACTCTGTTTTATCAATTAAATTAAAAATATTTTTCCCTGTTTTTGCTGATAATGTTATAAATGGCGCAAAAAAGAAAAAATTAAGGTTCTGTTTTACTTTTTTTAGTATAGATAAAGAATCATTTTGATTACTGATTAAATCCCATTTGTTGCAAGCAATAACAACTGGTTTTGCTGATTTTAAAATTTTTTTTGCAATAAAAAAATCATTCCTATCCATTTTTATTGATAAATCTATGACAAAAATAACAATATCGGAATTTTTTATATCTTTTCCAGCTCTTATTACAGCTGCAGTCTCAGTATCTTCTTTAATTTTATGTAATTTCCTTATGCCTGCATTATCAACAATTATAAACACTTTGTTGTTTCTTTTAAATTCAAGATCAACAGAGTCTCTTGTTGTTCCAGGAATTGGACTTACAATAACACAATCATCATTTAATACCTTATTAACTATTGATGATTTTCCCACATTTGGCTTTCCAACAATACTGATTCTTGTTTTTATACTCTCTTTTTCAGAACTTGTTGTATTGTAATCAACAAATTTTTCTTCAATTTTATCAAATAGTTCATCAATACCAAGGTTATGCTCAGCTGAAATCTCTAAATAATCTAATTTTAGAGAATAATAAGAGGAAGGAAGAACGTAATTTCTTGGGTTATCAACTTTATTGATAACAGGAATTATATTATCATTAATTTTCCTTATATTCAGGTATAAATCTTTTTCATATCCCAATAACTCCCTTTTCCCATCAAATAAAAAAATAATAAGATCTGATTTCTTAGTTTCTTTAAATATTCTTTTGTTTATTTCTTCATAAATTTCATTATTTCCTATAAAAAATCCACCAGAATCCTGTATAGAAAATGTTTTGCTATTTAATGTAAAGGTTTTTTTATATATATCTCTTGTCATTCCTGGTTTAGAATGAATTAAAGCTTTTCTCTTACCAATTATTCTATTAAATAAAGTTGATTTCCCTGTATTTGGCACACCTATTATTGTTATTAATGGTAGGGTTTTATTCATATTGTCAGGATTTAGATCTTACCATAGAAATACAATAGCATTCAATAGACTCTCTCCTTTCAATATCTCCCATTTTCTCTTTTGTTTTTGCTTTTAAATTAAAATCATATTTAGGTATATTGAGGAGAAAAGTAATGTTCTCTTGTATCTTATCTTTAAAAGGACTTATTTTCGGTTCATTTAAAATCAAAACGCAATCAATATTTATAATTTCAAAGTTTTTTTCATTGAATATTCTTAAAGCATGTTTAAGTAGTTTCTCACTTTTTATATTTTTATATTTAGGATCTGAATCTGGGAAAATTTCTCCTATGTCTTTTTCTCCGATTGCTCCAAACAAAGAATCTATTAAAGCATGAATTAAAACATCACCATCGGAATGGGCAACAAATTCAAGATCATTAGAAACTTTTATCCCACCTATATATAGTCCAGATCCCTTTTCTATTCTATGTGTATCATAACCAATTCCTGCTCTTATTTTTAACATTAAACCTTTTTTCCAAAGATCATCTTACCAGATGTGGATTGTAAAACTGATGTTACTTCAATTTCCATTTGTTTTCCAATATCTGTTTTAGCATCATCTACGATAACCATTGTGCCATCATCTAAATAGGCAATTCCCTGTCTTTTCTCTTTCCCTGCTTTTGAAATTTGTACATTTAGATGCTCCCCAGGGTGAACAATTGGTTTCAAAGCAAAAGCAAGTTCATTAACATTTAAGACTTTAACATCTTGAAGTTTTGCAATCTTACTAAGGTTAATATCATTTGTAATCACCTTGAAGTTTTGATCCTTAGCCATCAAAATGATTTTCTGGTCAACCTCTTTAATACCTGAAACATTTTTATTCAGTATTGTTAATGATATATTTTTATTCTTTTTTAATTGATCAATCACATCAAGCCCTCTTTTGCCTCTAACTTTTTTAATAGGGTCATTTGAATCTGCAATAAGCTGAAGTTCAGCTAGAACAAATTGAGTAATAATCATCTCCCCTTCTAAAAAACCAGAATTTGAAATAGAAACAATTCTCCCATCAATTATTGCGCTTGTATCTAAAAGGAATGAATCAGTAAAAGCACTGCTTCCTCTGAAAAACTCTTTTATATTCAAAGGTGAAAACATATTTGACTTATTTATTCCTATGAATAAGCCTGTTATTGGAAATCCAAATAAAAATAGAGCTTTAAAGAAAAAATAAGATGATAAAGATATTGATTTAAGATTAAGTAACTGAAACATTAAAAAACCGACAAATAGACCAGACAATATACCTACTAAAGAGCTCCAGATATATTTTAGTTCAGTCTTTTTTACTTTAAAGACAATCAAACATAAACCAAGAGCAAAACCCCCACCAATAATAGCAGATTGTATACGAGATATGTCTCGAAATGGAGGATAGGTATATCCTAAAAAAGCAAAAAGCAAAATAAATAATAATTTATAAATATAAATAAACATAGTACACCTCAATATCTTTATTTTAACAGATTTTTAATAAATTATCCACCGCACAAAACGTTAAACATTAACAATATGGCACAGCGATCATTTTTTATTAAACATTTTTTCGAATTTACCTAATAAAATCTATTCAACTGAAATAACAATCTTTTCATTTTTAAATTTATTTTTTGATAAAATAACAAGCAATGCACTCTTTCCACCTTTGTATATGTCTATTTTATAATCAACTTTGTCTTTATAAAACTTTGGATATAAAACAATTTTACTAATTTTAGTCAAATTCAGTTCTTTTGTAGATATATTGATTGCATTATTATATCTAAGATCAACTGATAAGTCGAATTTTTCATTAGAAATATCTTGTAATTTATAGGATTTTAAAAATCCTGCTTTTATGACCTCTTTTTTCTTAAGGTTCTTCTTTAAATCAATTATAAAGAATATAGAATTTATATTTTTTTGCATTTCAACATTCTGTTTGTTTAAATCATTCAGCTTTTCGATTAATCCTGTTTTCTCATTATTTAAGAGATCTAATTGAGAAATGAGCTCATTTCTTCTTGTTTCTAGAGTTTCAATGTCAGATGACAACTTATCCCTCTCTGAAATTGCCTCATCCCTTGAATCTACAAGTTTCTTTTTTGTTTTTCTAATAATCTGATTTGGTGAAATAGATGCATTACCCTGAGTAACAAAAGTCCCATATTCCTTACCTGAATAAAAGTTCCAAACTTTAAAATCAGGAAGTAATGGTTCAAGTAATGCAGCCCTTTCAATTAATTCCAGTGCTCTATCTTTTTCAATGCCTTTTTCATTTATAAGATAATCAATTGCGATCTTATAATGGCTCTCTCCCCTATTAACGATATGTGGCATTGGTAATATGGCTTCTATTTTTTTTATTTTTACCTTAAGATCAGAAATATCGTTATTTTTATCAATTATATCATTTAATAAAGATTTAATTGAAATATCTTTCTCTTCATGTATTTTCTTTTTTAGTATCTCCTCTTCCTGTTTAGTAAGACTTAAAGTATTTGCTAATGGCATATTCTTGCCTGTTTTTTCTTTGAATTCTTTCATTAATCTAAATATTTCATTCTGTTTTTCTTGAATATTTGATTCCATATCTCTTATTTTGGTTACTAATTTGTTCATCTGACGAAGTTTCGGTGATCTATCTACTCTTTGATCTGATTTTACCTTAAATATAAAATATCCAGCAATAATTAATATTAAAACTAATAATAGAATTATAAGTAAAAGAACTCGATTTTTTTTCTTTTCTTCACCTATATCATCTATCATTGGTTTTAGCCCATCAAGTTCATTTTTTTCAACACTCATAATTATCCTCCTTAAAACATTTTATAATGTATTTAAATTAAGTCATTTTTAAGCAACTTCTTATGTATGATCTTTTCTGGGAGCAAATATTTTTGCAATTAAAACACTTAAAAGGTAAAGTCCTATCATTGGAACTGCAAATAATGATTGAGTAATTATATCAGGTGTTGGCGTTATTACAGCTGCGATTATAAATATTAAAACAATTGCATATTTAAAATACTTTAAAAGGAACTTAGCAGTAATTAATCCTAATTTTGTCAGTAAAAATACAAGAACAGGTAACTCAAAAATCAATGAGATACTTATTAGAATTCTAAAAGCAAGTGAAAAGTATTCATTTATTGTAATTATTGCCCTGAAATTCTCCCCTACTTTAAGAAAAAATCTGCACGCCCAGGGGAAAATAAAATAATATCCAAATGCTCCTCCTAAAAGGAAAAAGAAGGTAGTAAAAAATACAAAAGGAAATACATACCTTTTTTCCTTTTTGTATAAAGCAGGTGAAATAAATAACCACAATTGATGAAATATAAATGGAGATGAAAGGAATAAAGAACCTATAAATGCTATTTTTATGTACATCATAAATGGTTCTGTTAGAGCTGTAAATGCCAATTTTTCACCCTCTGGTAAATATTTAATAATTGGTACTGATAACCACTCATACATATCTTTTACAAAATTCCAGGATATTAAAAAAAAGATGAGAATAAAAATTGATGAGAAGATGATTCTTTTTCTTAATTCTCCAAAGTGTTCAAAAAAGGGCATTTCATTTGAATTTTTCTTCTTCATCTAAATATGTGATTTCCTTTATATTTTTATCTATCTCTTTTAAATCTTTTGATATGTCAATACTTTCAATTTCTTCTTCTATTGTAGATTTTGCATCATTAACAGTTTTTTTGAATTCTCTTATGGCTTTCCCGAGCATTTTAGCAAAATCAGGTAATTTTTTTGGTCCAAATAATAGCATTACAACAATAAAGATCATCATTAATTCTGGAAATCCTATAGAACCAAACATGTTATTTTTGAAATTTAATATTCATCTTTCTCATAATATCATATAATATATACAAAATCAATCTATAGATAAGTGTTCCTAATAATCAACTAAAATGTCATAAATAGTTGAATATACCTCTATTATACTAGTTATAACTGGTATAATAGAGGTATGAAAAAAAATAAATTTTTCACCCACCGGGTGAAAGCCCCAAATGAGACAAACAAATGAGGCAAATATGATAATAAAACAAAATCTTAAAAATTTCAACATTGGGATGTTAAAAAAAACAAAAGTAACAGCAAGCAGCGGATTATTATTGATTTTAAAATTTGCTGAAG
>JAUWQW010000074.1 GCA_030610885.1 Candidatus Aminicenantota bacterium
TTCAATTTTTAGAGCAGAAAAAATATAATTTGTTATTACAAAGACTATTAAAGCAGCAACAACTATATTTATTAAAATATATTTGAAATAAAATTTAAATTTGCAATTCTTCATTTTAGGGCAAATTTTATTAAAATGTAGAGATACTGTCAAGTATACGAATTGACAACTCTTTATTAATTTATTAGAATTAGCTTTAAATTTTCAAAGGAGATATAGTAAATGGAAAATATTGTTATATTCTCAGTTGCGCCTGTTGCAGCTTTGATTGCTTTGATCTTTGCTTATGGTTTTTATAGGAACATCATGAAGTTAGAAGAGGGAACTGAAAAGATGGTTGAGATTGCAGAAGCAGTAAGGAAAGGGGCTAGGGCATATTTAAGACAGCAATATAAGATAGTTGTTTTATTTTTCTTTATAGCTGCGATTTTTTTAGCATTCCTCTCTTATGTGTTAAAAGTTCAGTCGCCATGGACTCCTTTTGCATTTTTAACAGGAGGATTTTTTTCAGGACTTTCTGGATTTATTGGAATGACTACAGCAACTTTAGCTTCAGCCAGAACAACCAACCAGGCTAGAAAATCTCTTGACAGTGCATTGAGAGTAGCTTTTAGAAGTGGAGCAGTTATGGGGCTTGTAGTCGTAGGATTAGGGCTTCTTGATATTGCAATTTGGTTTATTGTTTTACACATAATCTTTAAATATAGTCTGATTATTACAACTGTTACAATGCTTTCATTTGGGATGGGTGCGTCTCTCCAAGCTCTGTTTGCAAGAGTAGGTGGTGGTATTTTTACAAAAGCTGCGGATGTTGGTGCAGATCTTGTTGGAAAGGTTGAGGCAGGCATTCCTGAGGATGACCCAAGAAACCCGGCAACAATTGCAGATAATGTAGGTGACAATGTGGGTGATGTTGCTGGTATGGGAGCTGACCTTTATGAGTCTTATGCAGGCTCTATTCTTGCTGCTGCAGCTTTAGGAGCTTCTGCTTTTGCATTTATAAGTCCGGAAATGCAATACAATGCTGTAATTCTCCCGATGGTAATTGCTGCTATTGGTATTATTGCTTCAATATTGGGAATATTCTTTGTAAGAACAAAAGAAGGAGCTTCTCAAAAACAACTGCTTGGTTCACTTGGATTTGGTATAAATATAAGTTCTATTTTAATAGTTATTGGCTCTTTTTTATCAGTTAAATTACTTTTGCCTGATAATCTTGGATTGTTCGGATCAATTGTTACAGGTTTAATTGTTGGAATTGTGGTAGGAAAAAGTGTTGAATATTATACTTCCGCTGATTATAAACCAACAAAAGAGGTGGCTGAAAAAACACAGACTGGAGAAGCAACTGTAATTATTGGTGGGCTTGCTTCAGGTATGATATCAACTGCAATTCCTGTTCTTTCAGTTGCAGCTGGAATTATGGGAGCTTTTGCTTTTGCAGGTGGTTTTAAAAACACAAGTGTTGGGCTTTATGGTATAGCTGTAGCTGCAGTTGGGATGCTTTCCACTTTAGGAATTACACTTGCTACAGATGCATATGGACCAATTGCAGATAATGCAGGCGGAAATGCTGAGATGTCAGGCCTTGATAAAGTAGTTAGAGAGCGCACAGATGCTTTGGACTCCCTTGGGAATACAACTGCTGCAACTGGTAAAGGTTTTGCTATTGGATCTGCAGCTTTAACAGCTCTTGCACTTTTAGCTGCATACATAGAGGAGGTTAAAGCTGGAATGAGGCATATATTTGAAAAAACCCCTGCAGCTATAGAAAAGGGAATTGAAGTGGCTGGGAATGTATTTCATTCAATTGGTGATATAAATAGTATTTCAATTGAAAAATTTATGGAGATATTTTCTGTTAATCTGATGAACCCAAAAGTAATAGTGGGAATTTTCATAGGTTCAATGATGTCATTTTTATTCTCAGGTTTAACAATGAAAGCTGTTGGACGGGCTGCTTCTGAAATGGTTAATGAGGTAAGGAGGCAGTTTCGTGAAACACCAGGGATTATGGATGGAACAACAAAACCGGATTACCATGCATGTGTTTTAATATCAACTCGGGGCGCTCAGAAAGAGATGATTTTACCTTCTTCTATGGCAGTGCTTATTCCTATTATTACTGGGATCATATTTGGTGTTGCAGGTGTTATGGGACTTTTAGTTGGAGCTCTTGCTTCTGGATTTGTTTTAGCAATTTTTATGGCAAATACTGGTGGTTCATGGGATAATGCAAAAAAATATATTGAGATGGGAAATTTTGGCGGTAAAGGCTCTTCAGCTCATAAAGCAAGTATTGTAGGAGATACTGTAGGAGATCCTTTAAAAGATACATCTGGTCCTTCATTGAATATTTTGATTAAATTAATGAGTATGATATCAATTGTTGTTGCTGGGTTAATAGTAGGTTACTCAATATTATAATAATATAAATTGTGGAATTAATACTCTATAATTGGAGGGTTTTTATTTGGAGAAAAATATGGGTGTTGTAGAAAGTGTGAAATTGCCATTAAAATTATTTAAAAAGGGGAAAGTTAGAGATGTTTTTGAGATTGATGGTAATTTATTGATTGTATCTACTGATAGGATATCTGCATTTGACTATGTTCTTAAATCATTGATCCCTGAAAAGGGGAAAATATTAAATCAAATCACTGCTTTCTGGTTTAGATACACAAAAAGTTTTATCAAAAATCATATAATATGTGATGAACCGCATAAACTGGATGATTTCAAAGAGTTTTCAAATACAATCAAAAAAAGGTCAGTTCTTGTGAAAAAACTTGAAGCTTTTCCTGTTGAGGCTATTGTCAGAGGCTATATTGTGGGATCAGGGTGGAAAAGTTATGAGAAAACAGGAGAGATATCAGGTGTAAAGTGTCCTTCAGGATTAAAATTTGCAGATAAGTTTGCTGAACCAATTTTTACACCAACAACAAAATCTGAAAAAGGACATGATGAAGATATAAGCTTTAAAGAGATGGAAAGAATAATAGGAAAAGAATATTCTGAGAAAATCAGGGGCTTATCCATAAAATTGTATAAGTTTGCAAAAGAATATGCATTAAAAAAAGGAATTATAATAGCAGATACAAAGTTTGAATTTGGCAGGGATAATAGGGGAGATATTGTTTTAATTGATGAAATATTTACACCCGATTCATCTAGATTCTGGAAAGTCGAAGACTATTCAAGGGGTACAGAACCCCCTCCTTTTGATAAACAGTTTGTAAGAAATTTTCTTTTAAATTCTTCCTGGGATATGAAATCAAATCCACCTGAATTACCTGATGATGTAATAAATAAAACAAGAGAAAAATATTTAGAAATTTATAAGATTTTAACAGGTGAAACTTTATAATTATGGGTTTAAACATTCTTGATATTATTTTTATAGTTATAATACTTCTGTCAATGTTTATTGGGATATTGAAAGGATTTATTAAAGAATTATTTTCTCTTGTTTTTTTAATCATAGCTGCAGTATTATCTTTTTTATACTATTCGGAAATAGGTAGTTTTTTATTAAAATATATAAAGAATAAAAACATTTCAAAATTTGTTGGTTTTGTTTTAATTTTTGTGATAATATTGATAGTTGGATCTTTAGTAACATTCTTTTTAAAGAAAATATTTGTGTTAGGTCCATTAAAATCTATTGACAAAATACTTGGGGGTGTTTTTGGGTTGATTAGGGGGATTTTAATTTCATGTGTTATTGTATTTGGATTAATTGCTTCTAAGGTTGATGGTAAATTATGTATTGATTCTAAATTATTCCCATTTTTTAAAGAAACAATTGATTTTACATTTAATCTTGTTCCTGATGTAAATGGGAATGAAAAAAATGTAAAAAAACAAAAAGAAAAAGATGATAAGGAATTAAAAAAAGATAAAATTGTATATAATGATTTATTATGAATTTATATTTATGTATAGTTTTTAAATTAACATGGTAGATAAAAAAATTATTGAGCAAGCTGAAGATTTTAAAGATCTTACAATAAAAAAACAGATGAAAATCTTGGCTTATAAAGTTTCCTCATCAAAGTTATATTTTCAAGAAATATTAAATGAGTTTGAAAAGACTTTATTGCAGGCTCTTCTTGAAAAATATGATTATAATCTTTCTAAGATGTCTTTGCGAATTAAATTACATAGGAATACTGTATCAAAAAAGATAAAAAAGTTAAATATCAAAGAAAAAAAGAGTAAATTAAAGTAAATAGACAGTATCTATTAGATATTGATATTATATTTTATTGTAATCGAGTCTAAATTAATCTATTTCGATTTGACACACTCTAAAATATTTTATATAATATCAGCTAAAATTTAATTTGATAAAGGAGGATAAAATGGCAAAAAACATCACTTTAGGTGAAGATGCAAGACAGGCTATTTTAAGAGGTATTAATCAATTAACAGATGTAGTAAAGGCAACACTTGGTCCAAGAGGACGAAATATTGTTATTGAGAAGAAATTTGGATCTCCTGCAATAACAAAAGATGGTGTTACTGTTGCAAAAGAGATCGAATTAAAGGATCCTCTTGAGAATATTGGAGCTCAGATGGTTAAAGAAGTTGCTTCTAAAACATCTGATGTTGCAGGAGATGGTACTACTACAGCTACTATACTTGCTCAGAGTATTTTCAAGGTAGGTTTAAAGATGGTTGCTGCTGGTGCTAACCCTACATTAATTAAAAAGGGTATTGATGAGGGTGTGAGAGTCGTTGTAAATGAGATCTCAAATTCCAAGAAAGATGTATCAGGGAAAATGATATCTCAGGTTGGAGCTATTTCTGCAAATAATGATGCTTCAATAGGAGAAATTATTGCAGATGCAATGGATAAAGTAGGTAAAGATGGGGTTATAACCGTTGAAGAGGGAAAATCTCTTGAGACCACACTTGATTTTGTTGAAGGTATGCAGTTTGATAGAGGGTTTATATCTGCATATTTTGTGACTGATGCAGAAAGAATGGAAAGTGTTCTTGAAGCGCCTTACATTCTAATACATGAGAAAAAACTTTCAACAATAAGAGAGATGCTCCCTTTACTTGAACAAGTAGCAAAATCCGGGAAGCCTTTATTGATTATTGCTGAAGATATTGAAGGTGAAGCATTAACCACACTTGTTATTAATAAAATGAGAGGTATGTTAAATGTTTGTGCAGTAAAAGCTCCTGGGTTTGGTGATAGGAGAAAAGCAATGCTTGAGGATATCGCAATACTTACAGGTGGAACAGTAATTTCTGAAGAACTTGGAATGAAACTTGAATCAGTAACTGTTGACCATCTGGGAGGAGCAAAAAAGGTTGTTATTGATAAAGAAAACACAACTATAATTGAGGGTGAAAGCTCTGCTGATGATGTAAAAGGGAGAATAAATAATATAAAGAAGCAGATTGAAGTAACAACATCTGATTATGACAAAGAAAAACTTCAGGAGAGACTTGCAAAACTTTCAGGAGGAGTTGCTATAATTAGGGTAGGTGCTGCTACAGAAACTGAATTAAAAGAAAAGAAAGCAAGAGTTGAAGATGCAATGCATTCAACTAAAGCTGCTGTTGAAGAAGGCATAGTTCCTGGTGGTGGGATTGCTTTAATGAATGGTATTGATCCATTGAAAAAGCTTAAACTTGATGGAGATATGCAACTTGGAGTTAATATATTAGTAAAAGCTCTTGAAATTCCTTTAAAGCAAATTGCTGATAATGCTGGTGAAGAAGGATCTACAGTTGTTGATAGAATAAAAAGGACAAAAGATAAAAATGTTGGATTTGATGCTTTATCAGGGGAATATACGGATATGTTAGAAGCAGGTATTATTGATCCTGCTAAGGTTGTGAGAACTGAACTTCAGAATGCTGCTTCAGTAGCTGGACTTCTTTTAACAACTGAAGGAATTGTTTCAGATATTCCTGAACCTGAAAATAATCCTCCAATGCCTCCAGCAGGTGGAATGGGTGGAATGGGCGGAATGTATTAGATCAAAATTAATACTGATCCATATATAGTAGATAAAAAAGCCCCGACATATGTCGGGGCTTTTTTTTTACAGTTCTTGACATAATTGAAAAAATTAGTATAATTTATTTTCGAGCTGGGAAGTCGTCTAATTGGCAGGACATATGACTCTGGATCATAGAATTGGGGTTCGAGTCCCTGCTTCCCAGCCATATTTATATATAAACTATTTTAAAATCGAAGGGCGCTATCGTCTAGGGGTTAGGACGGGTGATTCTCAGTCATCAAACCGGGGTTCGATTCCCCGTAGCGCTGCCAATTTTCTTCTTATTATTTCACATTCATAAAATTCTAAATTAATTGACATAAATATTTATTTAATTTAAAATTAATTTCAGGGATGTATTTTGAAATGATATGATATTTAAAAAAGTAAAGTTTTTTGATGGAAAAAATTTAAAGGGGTGGGAACTATTTATTGAGGAGCTTTGTGAAAATAATCCCAATGGGATTTTACTTTTTGTTGCAGAAGAGACCCCGTTTAATTATAAGAAGATACAGCCTTTGTTAAAAAAAACTAAGATTATAGTATGGGGAGGTATCTTCCCAGAAGTAATTTTTGAAGATTCTTCATATAAAAAGGGAGTAGTGGGCTGTTCTATTCAATCTTTAGTTTCAATTGAAATTGTTCAAAACTTGCATAAATTTAATGGGGTTTTATCAAAAAACATAATTTCAAAAAATACGGAGATTCTTTTTATACTTAACGATGGTTGGTCGAATAATATCCCATTTCTTATAGAAACTCTATATGAAATAAGTGGAAAGGTGATGACTTTTATAGGAGGGGGAGCAGGTAGTCTGAAAAATGTGAAAAGACCATCATTGTTTACCAATGATGATTTATTTGCAAATGGAGCAATTATAGCTGGTATTGAAGGTTATATGTCAGTGGGAGTTGAGCATGGATGGGAATCCATATATGGTCCTGTTATTGCCAATGAAGTAGAAAAGCATATTTTAAAATCAGTTAATTGGGAATCAGCTTATAAATATTATAAAAAAGTTGTTGACCAAGATTCTGGAATGAAATTAGGATCAGATAATTTTCTCCAGTTATCAAAATGCTATCCTTTTGGAATTTTAAAATATGATAAAGAAATTATTTTACGTGCTCCAATTGGGATTGATTCAGAAAATAACATTTTATTGGGAAGTGAAATACCAAAAAATTCTATGTTAATGATTATGAAAGGGGATCATAAAAAATTAATATCAGCTGCAGGTTCAGCAACAGAACAAGCAAAAGAGATTTTTATAGTTAAAAAGAAAACATTACCAAAAAAAGCCTTAATTATTGATTGTATTACCAGGGCATTATTTCTTGAGAAAATGTTTGAAGATGAGTTGAAAATAATCAAAGAAAAAGGAGATGCAGGAATTACTTTATTTGGTTTTTTAAGTTTAGGAGAAATTGCCTCTTATGGTGAGAAATATATTGAATTATATAACAAAACAATTGTGATTGGAATGGGGGAGTAAACAATGAAGATAGAAGACACTTCAATAATTCAAAAAATGGCTATTTCATACGAGTGTTCCCTTGCAATTGGCAATAGTCTGAATCTTTCGGAAATGCTACAAGAGGTTATTCATACAATTGTACATAAAACAAATGCTCATAAAGGAAGTATCTGGGTTGCAAGATGTCATAACCAATCAGATATCATATTGGGAGCTATAGCTGGTTTGAGATTGAATGATAAAGAAATTAAAAAGGGAGTTGATTATATAAAAAGTATTTTTAGAGAGATATGTTCAAAAAATGAGGCAATAATAAAATACAGGGAAGAGGAAGACTTTTTAAAATATTGTATTCAAGAAACAGGAAAAGAGCAATCTATAATAATAGTTCCTGTAAATAATGTAGCTATTATTCATGTAGTATATGCAAATAAAGATATAGTAGATGAAAGTTTAGGAAATATACTTTTAGATCTTTCTAAAAAGCTGGATAAAGCAATAGAAGCTTGTTTTGTTCATGAAAATATAATAAGAGAAATAGATGAAAGAAAGAAGGCAGAAGCTCTTCTAAAAGATTCAGAAGAACAATATCGTACAACTCTTAATTATATGCCAGATGCAATTCATGTTGTTAATGCTGATTTAAAAATAATTTTAATTAACAAAAAATTTAAAGAATGGAATAAAAAACTGGGGTTAAGCACAGATGTTATTGGTAAATCAATATTCGAAGTTTTTCCATTCTTACAAGATAAAGTTCGTGATGAATATAAAAATATATTTAAAACCGGAAAGATGCTGATTACTGAAGAGGATAATATAATAAATGAAAAAAAATTTTTTACTGAAACAACAAAAATGCC
This sequence comes from Candidatus Aminicenantota bacterium, assembly GCA_030610885.1. Classification (GTDB taxonomy): domain Bacteria; phylum Acidobacteriota; class Aminicenantia; order UBA2199; family UBA2199; genus JAUWNT01. The sequence continues at coordinate 8,365 of JAUWQW010000074.1, forward strand.
TGTACTTAAACATGGTAAAGTTGTTAGGGTGACTACAAATATAAGAGATATAACTGAACATAAAAGAAATGAACAGATTCAATCGGTTTTATATAATATTGCTGAATCAGTAAATATTACTAAGGATCTTGATGAATTATCTAAGTCAATCCGAAATTACCTTAAAGAAGTTATAGATACAACTAATTTTTTTATAGCATTATATAATAAAGATAATGATACGATTTCTTTGCCCTATTTTGTAGATCAGAATGATAAATTTACTACATTTCCTGCGGGTAAGACTCTTACTAAATATGTGATAAATAGAAAAAAATCACTTATTGTTTATGAAGATGATATAAAGAGATTAATAAAGAGAGGAGAAATAGAGATCGTGGGAACCCTTTCAAAGGTATGGCTCGGTGTTCCTTTAAAAAAGGATAAAGAAATTATTGGGGTTATTGTTGTTCAGAGTTATTCAGATGCATCTATTTATACTGAGAAAGATGCAGAAATATTAGAATTCGTTTCAGATGAAATTGCCATTTCAATATCACGGAAGAAAGCAGAGGAGGAATTAGCACAAGAGAAAGAACGATTATCAGTAACATTGAGTTCAATAGGTGATGGAGTTATAACAACAGATATTAAAGGTAATATAGCATTATTAAACAAAGCAGCAGAAGAGATAACTGGTTGGTCAAATGAGGAATCAATTGGTAAGTATATGCATGAAGTATTTTCAATAAGGGATGAAGTAACAGGCAAGGAATATAAGAATTTAGTTAAAGGAGTGATTAGTAAAGATAAAATTGAGGTGCTTCCTGAATATTCATTGTTAATTACAAGAGATGGTAAAGAAAAGATAATTGCAAACAGTATTGCACCCATTCATGATAGGGAGAGTAAGACAATTGGCACTGTTTTAGTATTTAGAGATATTACTGATAAGAGAAAAATGGAAGAGGAACTTATAAAGACTACAAAGCTTGAATCAGTTGGTATTCTTGCGGGTGGTATAGCTCATGATTTTAATAATATCTTAACAGCTATAATAGGCAGTATATCTTTAGCAAAATTAAATGTGAAACCTGAGGATAAAATGTTTGATATTTTAACAGAAATCGAGAAAGCATCTGTTCAAGCTGAGAGTTTAACACAACAGCTTCTTACTTTTTCAAAGGGAGGAGCTCCAATAAAAAAGCCTATGAATATATCTAATTTGTTAAAGGATTCATCAATATTTTCATTGAGAGGTTCTAATGTAAGGTGTGAGTTCTTTATAACAGAAGACCTTTGGTTAGTTGAAGTGGATGATGGCCAGATAACTCAGGTTGTAAATAACCTAATTATAAATGCTGATCAAGCTATGCCTGAAGGAGGAATAATAAAAGTTATAGCAGAGAACATAGAGGTTGAAACTGGTCAGGGCTTACCTCTAAGGAAAGGTAAATATATACGAGTTAGTATAGATGATAAGGGGATAGGTATTTCTAAAGATATGCTGGATAAGATATTTGACCCGTATTTTACTACAAAACAGAAGGGTAGTGGTTTAGGTCTTTCAACAACATATTCAATAATCAAGAAGCATGATGGATATATTGATGTAGAGTCAGAAGTAGGAAAAGGGACCAAGTTTCATATATATCTACCTGTATCAAATGAGAAGTCTTTAAAAGGTAAAATGGACAAGAAAATAGGGGATGTTGTATATGGTAAAGGCAGGGTATTGGTAATGGATGATGAAGAGGCTGTGAGGATTGTAGCAAAAGAAATGCTTGATTATATAGGATATGAGGTGAAATTGGCAAAAGATGGAGAAGAGGCAATAGAATTATACAGGAAAGCAAAAAATTCTGGAAATTTATTTGACGCAGTGATTTTGGATTTAACAGTACCTGGTGGAATGGGTGGTGAAATGGCATTAAAGAGATTGATAAAAATAGATAAAGAGGTTAGAGCTATAGTATCCAGTGGGTATTCAAATTACCCCATTATGTCAGAATTTAAGAGGTATGGATTTAAAGGGGTTATTCCAAAGCCTTTTACTATAGCTAATCTAAGTAAAGTATTGAATCAAGTTATTACTTGCATTGAGTAGTAATATTTTAATAGACTATTTTTGAAATATTGTTGGGGGCAATGTAAAAGGTGAAAAAGTATATTTTCACAGTTATTATTTTTATTTTGAGTATTAATGCATTAGCTCAGAACAATATTAATAGTTTAGAAATAAAATTAAAAACTGTATCTGGTAAAGAGAGAGTTGATATTTTAAACCAATTATCAAAAAGGTATTATACGCTGTCACCTGAAAAGGTAATAAAATACGGGCGACAAGCATTAGAACTATCACAAAAATTTGATTATGATAAAGGAAGAGCCCATGCTTTAAAAAATATCGGTGTGGGAAATTATTATTTAAGTAATTATGACAAGTCTTTAGAATATTATTTGAATTCTTTGAAAATAATGGAAAAGATTGGAGATAAAGAAGGTGTTTCTGATATTTTAAACAATATCGGCATTGTTTATTGGAAATTAAGCAATTATGATAAAGCTTTAGAAATCTATACTGAATCATTAAAAATGATGAAAGAATTAAAAAATAGAGAGGGGATTTCCAGGAGTCTAAATAATATTGGACTTATTTATATGACATTAAAAAATTATGATAAGGCATTAGGATTTTTTTTAGAAACATTAAAGATAACAAAAGAGATTGGGATTAAAAATAATATTGCTTATTGCTTAAATAATATTGGAAATGTTTATTGGTATTTAGGGAATTATGATAAGTCTTTAGAGTATTATCTGGAATCATTAAAAATAAATAAAGAAATTAATAATAAATATGGTATTGCTGGGAGTATAAAGAATGTTGGAGGTGTTTATTTAAAACTCAAAAATTATGATAAATCATTGGTATATCTTAAAAAAGGATTAAAGTTGGCTAAAGAAATCAAAGCAAAAGACCTTCTCCAAAATGTCTATGGAAGTTTCTACAAATTATATTATGAAAAAGCGAATTACAAAAAGGCACTTGAATATTATATGTTGTATTCAGAAGTAAAAGATAGCATTTTTACAGAAGAGAGCAGCAAAAAGATTGCAGAGATGCAGACAAAATATGAGACAGAAAAGAAGGAAAAGGAGAATGAGGTGTTGAGAAAGAATAATAAAATCCAAAACTTAGAAATAATTCGCCAAACAAGTATTCGTAATTCATTTATAGTTATTTCTTTATTGATTTTAATATTAGTCTTTGTGATTTATCAACGTTATAGAGGTAAGAAGAGAGCTAATAAAATGCTTTCAAATAAAAATCAACAGATTAATGATCAGAAGAATCAATTATCCAAAACTTTAGCAGAGTTGCGTGAGACTCAGAAAACATTGGTAGAAGTAGCTCACAGGGCAGGTATGGCAGAGATTGCAACTGGAGTTCTTCACAATGTTGGTAATGTGTTGAACAGTGTAAAAGTATCTTCTCAATTTCTAAAAGAGAGGGTCGAAGATTCGAAAGTGAAAGGTTTAAAAAAGGCAGTAAATTTATTTAAAGAGCATGAACATGATCTGGGTAGTTATATTACCTCAGACGAGATGGGCAAGATGCTTCCTAAATATTTAATTAAACTAGTAGAGACTTTGAAGGAGGAGCAGGATATATATTTGGAGGAACTGATTAATCTAAATACAGGAATTAGTCATGTTGAAGAGATTGTTGCTGTGCAGCAGGATTATGCAGGAGTTTCAGGGGTTACAGAAATGATATTATTAACAAAGATGATGGATGATGTAGTTAAGATGTATCGTGATTCTTTTAGAACAAATAAAATAGAGGTATACAATAATTATTCTAAGGTTAGTCCGATATTAATAGAAAAGGGTAAGTTAATGCAGGTATTTGTTAATATATTAAAGAATGCAGAGGAGTCATTGATTATGAAAAGTGAAGGAGATAAGGTAATAACAATAAATATTTCAGAAGACAAGGAATTCCAGAAGGTGGAGATAATTGATAATGGATATGGGATAAATGAGGAGGATTTGGAAAGTATATTTTTATATGGATTTAGCACAAAGGAGCATAGTAAAGGGTTTGGGCTTCACACCAGTGCTTTGACAGTAGCAGAATTTAATGGAAAGATATTTGCCAATAGTGATGGAGAAGATAAAGGAGCAAAATTTACAATAATTATTCCAAAAAATTAAATGGGGGATAAAATGGATGATAATAACAAAAAGAACAGAAGGATATTAATAATTGATGATAATAAACAGATTCACCAGGACTTTAAAAAAATATTAGTTATTGGAAAGGAAAAGGAGACAGATCTGGATGAAATAGAAAAAGCTCTATTAGGTGAAACAAAAGGATTAAAGAAAGAGGAATTTGTCGTTGATTGTGCATTTCAGGGAGAAGAAGGTTTGAAGATGGTTGAAGAATCACTTGAGAGAGGAGAACCATACTCTGTAGCTTTTGTTGATGTTAGAATGCCTCCTGGCTGGGATGGTATTAAGACAATATCAAGTATATGGAAAGTATACAAAGACTTGCAAATTGTTATTTGTACTGCATATTCTGACTATTCATGGAAAGGTATTGTTGAAAAATTTGGATATTCAGATAAACTCTTTATTCTTAAAAAGCCGTTTGACAATATTGAAGTGCGACAACTTGCTTGTGCTTTAACTGAGAAATGGGAGCTTACGAGAATTGCTAACCTAAATATGTCTGAACTTGAAAGGAATGTTGAAGTAAGGACTAAAGAGTTGATGGAATCGGAGGAGAAGTATAGGACAATGATTGATTATTCAAATGATATGATTTGGACTTTGGATAGAGAAGGTAATTTTTTATATTTTAATAAAAAATCAGAAGAGATAACTGGACATAAGATAAATGAAGGGGTTGGGAAAATATTTGATCCATTGATTTTTGAAGAGGATTTGGAAAAGGTTAAAAATGTTTTTAAAGAAACATTGAAAGGAAAATCCAATCATTATGAAGTAAGAATTTATAAGAGTAATAATGAAATATTGTTTTTGTCTGTAAATACTGCACCTATATATAAAGATGGAAACGTAATTGGAACTGTTAGTTTTGGAAGAGATATTACAGAGAGGAAAAAGATGGAGGAGGAACTTTTAAAGGCTACGAAGCTTGAGTCGATTGGAATACTTGCAGGTGGTATAGCACATGATTTTAACAATATTTTAACAGGGATTATAGGTAATATATCAATTGCAAAGATGTATGTGAGTTCCCAGGATAAGGTATATGATGTATTGACAAAGATGGAGGGTGCATCTTTTCAAGCCAAGAATTTGACGCATCAGTTATTGACCTTTGCCAAGGGAGGTGCTCCTGTAAAGAAGGTATCTTCTATAAAGATTTTAATAGAGGATTCTGCTATATTTGCTTTAAGGGGTTCAAATGTTAAGCCTGAATTTTCATTTGCTAAAGATTTGTGGAATGTAGAAGTAGATGAGGGTCAGATAAGTGATGTTATAAATAATTTGGTTATAAATGCTAATCAGGCTATGCCAGAGGGTGGAATAATAAAGATATCATCTGAGAATGTACATGTGAGTAAGGAGGATGTTGTCCCAATAAAAGAGGGTAAATATGTGAAAATAGTGATAGAGGATAAGGGTATAGGAATA
>JAUWQW010000050.1 GCA_030610885.1 Candidatus Aminicenantota bacterium
AGGCAAAACTCCCTATAAAGCAGATACACCTGTTAGTATGCTTATGGAGATAGTAAAAGGTAATTTTCCACCATTAAATGAAGTAAATCCAGATGTACCTGAATTCATACAGAAAATAGTAGAGAAAATGATGCAAACAAAACCTGAAGACAGGTTTAATAATGCTAATGAGCTTATAGAATCTTTAAAAAAACATATAGAAAAATCAATAAGTACTAAGGATTTTGAAAAGGAAAAACATATAGAAAGATTATATGAGCCTGAAAAAAGAAAAAATAGAGGACTAAGAGTTGCGGGTATTCTCATTCTTATTTTAATAATAGGTGCAGGCACTTTTTTTGCACTCAAATACTTTAAAAAAGAAAAGAACATTACAATAGAAACAACTTCAGCTCAAGAATCTTCAGTCTCTTCTTCAATTAAAAAGGAAGCAAAAAGTTTAGAACTTTCACAAAACAACGAAGAAAACATAGAGGAAAAAACTGATAAAATTAAAGATAATTCGGAAAATATTAATTCTAATGAATCAAACAAGGAAGTTGTGAAATCAGGAGACAGCTTGGGATCAAACACTAATGTGAAATCTATTCTAAAACAAACAAAACCTCTGAAACATAAGAAAAAAATAAGAGCAATAACTCCTCCTTCAAACTCTGTTGTAATAACTGCTATTGGGGATGATAATAAAACAGACTTAATATCATCAATTACCCATGAAATTCTTTCAAACAATAACTTTCATATAATTGACAGACCCTCAGTTGAAAACAAAAAACTCTCTGAAGTTGCAAGATTTCATCTTGTAATAGCTGAGAATTATCTGGGTTCTACTACTCTCTCATACTATGGGTCAACCTCTGAATTACAAAGTTATTCAATTACAATAAAAGTAATATCAACAAAGAACAACAGTATTATTGCCGGCCCATTCAATGAGATAGCTAAGTTTACTTCATTAAATATTAAAGAGAACTTAACTAAAGTAATTAAAAAACTTATAAGAAAAATTTTAAAAAAAATCAGCTAGTCAAATATATCAATAATATTTTAGATATTGGTAAGATCTCTTACTTAAAAGTCTCGCTTTTGTGTTTCAAATAATGCAAAATATTAAGGGCTTCAATAGGAGTGATTTCCGAAATATCCACACTTTTCAATTTTTCTCTTATTTCATCCCAGACTTTCATTTCCTCATCTTCTGGGAAAAGAGTTTTTTGTTTTAAAGGAATTTTTTTTGTTATTCCTTTTATCCTTTCCTTAACAAGACGGTTAAGTTCCTTTTTTTCCAGATTTAAAAGGATCTCTTTAGACCTTTCAACAACATTATTTGGAATACCAGCGATCTTTGCCACATGAATTCCAAAGCTCTGATCAGTTGCACCAGGCGCGATTTTGTGAAGAAATACCACATTGTCCTGCCATTCTCTAACTGTAATATGATAATTTTTAACCCTCTCAAGAATTTCAGAAAGTTCGGTCAATTCATGATAATGAGTTGCAAAGAGAGTTTTTGGTTTTTCCTTCAAAGAGTGTAAATACTCTATAACAGCCCAAGCAATTGATAACCCATCAAATGTTGATGTTCCCCTTCCTATTTCATCAAGAAGAATTAATGAGTTTTTACTTGCATTGTTCAAAATTATTGAAGTTTCGATCATTTCAACTAAAAAAGTTGATTTACCTTCAATTAAAGAATCAGAAGCACCAATCCTTGTAAAAATCCTGTCACAAATTCCTATTGCTGCTTTTTCTGCAGGAACAAAATATCCAATTTGAGCAAGCACAACAATTAAAGCATTTTGCCTTAAATATGTGGACTTTCCACCCATATTTGGACCGGTTATAATAAGAATCTGATCTGAATCTGAATCTATATGTAAATCATTGGGAATAAAAGCTTTTTCAGAGCTTTTTTCAACAACTGGATGCCTGCCCTCTTTTATATTAATTTCATTTTTATAAGTTATCTCAGGTCGTATATAATTCCTCCTCTGAGCAAGTTCTCCTCCTGAACAAATAACATCAAGTAAAGCTATTAAATCAGAATTTTTATTCAATTGAACTGAAAATTTCTGGATTTGTTTCAAAACATCATTGTATAAATCTTTTTCAATATGAACGATCTTCTCTTCAGCCTTTAATATTTTCTCTTCCAATTTTTTTAATTCATCAGTTATAAATCTTTCTGCATTAACTAATGTCTGCTTTCTTACGTAATGAGCAGGTATAAGTTTCAAATGAGTTTTTGTAACCTCAATAAAATATCCAAAAACCTTATTATATTTAATTTTCAATGAATGAATACCTGTTTTTTTCTTTTCAGTTTTTTCCATAGCAGAGATTATTTCCTTTGCATTCTTGCTTATTGTTCTCAATTCATCAAGCTCTTTATTATAACCTTTTTTAATAAAATTCCCCTCATTCAAATTATTTGAAGGATCATCAGATATAGAATCTTCAATAAGTTTTACAATTATATCTAATGGATTTAATTCCTTCTTTACAATATTTATAATTTTGGAATTTAATGTTCCAATCTCCTTTTTTATTTCTAGTATTTTTTTTAGTGCATGTTTCAGAGCCAAAAAATGAAAGGGCATAGCAATGTTTAATGAAATTTTTGAATTAAGTCTTGCTAAATCCCCAAAATTTTTTAATATTTTCCTGACTTCTGTTCTAACAATCAAATTTTGTAAAAACTCTTCAACTCCATCAAGCCTCTCATCTATCTCTTTTTTATCAATCAATGGATAGGAAAGCCATTTCTTTAACAATCTCTTACCCATTGGAGTGATTGTAAAATCAATAATGCTAAATAGACTCCCTTTTTCAGTGCCTGTTCGTGAATTTCTCAGAATTTCAAGATTTTTAAAACTATTTGAATCAATAATAAGAGAATTCTCTTCAGGTATAAATTTCAAAAAAGATATATTTTTAAGTGCTGTTTTCCTTATTGACCTCAGATACTTAATAAGGACCCCAGAAGCAATCACAGCCGTATCATAACCCGTCAGTCCCAAGCCTTCTATTGTCTCTAGTCCAAATTGATTTTTAAGGATTTCTTCTGTCTCAAAATAATTATACTCATAATTTTTATATTCATTAACTAAAATATCAGGCATTTCCGGGAATTTTTTAAATATAATATCCAGATCTCCTTTAAAATCTTCTGGGATAACTATTTCCTTTGGAAATTTTCTATAAAATTCATTTAAAAAAGAGTTAAAATCTTTAATTTCAAAACTTCTTACCTCAAAATCAGATACTGATAAATCAATTGAAGCTATTGAGATATATTTGTCATCTTTATAAATTGAGACCACAAAATTATCAAGATCTGTATTTTGAGATTCAATCTCAAGAGCTGTTGCAGGAGTTAAAATTCGGATTACCTCCCTTTTAACAATCCCCTTTGATAGAGCCGGGTCCTCTACCTGCTCACATATTGCTACTTTAAAACCTTTATTTAACAATTTAGCTGCATAATTATCCATTGCATGAAAAGGTATACCGCATAAAGGAACTGCATCCTTTTTATTCTTATTACGACTTGTAAGGACAACTTCCAGAACAGGTGCTGCAATTTTTGCATCCTCAAAAAACATCTCATAAAAATCCCCCATTCTAAAAAATAGAATTGAATCAGGATAATCCCTTTTCATTTCAAAATATTGTTTCAACATAGGGGTGAGATTTATTTTATCCATTTAAAAATTATAACATACTTATTTACACTAAAAAAACACAAAACTAATCAAGCGTGGGTATCCTTTTTGTAAATGCAAAAAATATTTATAGAAAAAATATTGACTTTTTGATATAATTTACAATATGAAAATAAAAGATCAAGAAATCTCTTTAGATTTTGAAAGTAATATTCAATTTACTGAATTCTGTGCATTTATCCTAAATTTTTTAAAAATAAATTTAAAAATAAACGAAGATGACTCATTTAAAATAGAGCTTGGAATTAGAGAAGCAATAAGTAATGCAATTATACATGGGAATAAAAGCAACCTGAAAAAGAGAGTTTTTGTAAAATTCAAATGGAATAAAAAACGCATTGTTATCCACGTAAAGGATGAAAATCCTAATAAAATTGACATTAATAAAATTAAAGAAAAAATAAAAAAAAATGATATACTTTCTTTTCAAGGTAGAGGCATTTTAATTATGGAAAATTATATGGATAAAGTTGAATTCCTGTATTCGGAAAATGGAAATGAAATTGTAATGGAAAAGATGATATGAAATATATCCTTTCTCTTGACACAACATCAAAAGACTCTTCTATTGCAATATCAAAAGACGAAAAAATCGAAATTGAATACAATTTTATTACAAATGACAACCTATCCTCTATGCTTATTCCAACAATTAAATTCATGTTAGAAACAATAAAATTAAATATTAATGATATAGATATTTTTGGCATTGCAATTGGACCTGGATCTTTCACTGGAATAAGAGTAGGACTTTCAACACTTAAAGGTTTGTTATTTGAAAAAAAAAAACCAGTTGTCCCTGTTATTACATTAAAAGCCTTAGCATACAAACATATAGATTCAAATCTTCCAATAATACCAATCATTGATGCAAAAAAAGAAGAAGTTTACATTGCAGGTTACAATTTCTCAAAACAGGGTAAAATAGAAATAATTTCTCCTCAATTGATCAACATAAAAAATTTGAAAATTAAACTAAATACTTTTCCAAACTTACATTTTGTCGGAATAGGGGCTGAAAAACACAAAGATTTCATCAAAATTAACTTCAAAAAGAGTAAAATACTGGTGCGCACACCATTTGTAGCATCAGAAATATGTAAAATATCTCATAAAGAGTTCATAAGTAAAAACTTTGTATTAGATTTACAGGATTTAAAACCATTTTATTTAAGAAAACCTGATGCAGAACAAAATTATAACAATATTAAATTAAAAAAAAATCAGGATTTTGCCTAACTAAAATATCAATCTCCTTTCTCAGTTTTTGCCAGAAATCCAATTTAACTGAAAAAAATGCACCCGCAACTTTAGGATCAAACTGTGTACCGGAAAATTTTCTAATTACCTCAGGAACTGCGTCAAATTCCAAAGCTTTCCTATAGGGTCGATCTGAAGTCATTGCATCAATCGTATCAGCAAGAGCAAAAATTCTTGCTCCCAAAGGAATCTGATCACCTTTCAAACCATCTGGATAACCACACCCATCATATCTTTCATGGTGATGTAAAACTATCTTGGAAGATTTTTCAAGGAATTTTATCTTATATAACATTTTATAACCAAGCCTGGAGTGAGTTCTTATTATTTTCCATTCCAATTGTGTTAATGGTCCTGGTTTCTTTAATATTGCATCAGGTATTCCAATTTTACCAATATCATGAAGAAGAGCTCCATACTCAAAAACTTTTAAAACATGCTCATTATTTATACCCAATAAATCTGCAAGAGCCATTGTATATCTAATAACCCTCATTGAATGTCCATGAGTCTCTTCATCTCTTGTATCAAGAGCGGTGACAAGAGCTCTTAAAGTAACTCTGTAAGTATCATCTAATTCTTCAAGAGCAGCTTTTAAATCTTTAGTTCTCTCAATGACTTTTTTTTCAAGTTCATTTTGATATTCCTTATTCTCCAAAATCAATCTTCTTTTTTCAATTGCTTTACTTGCAATGTGAGCAACTTTTTCTAATTCAAACGGTTTTGAAACATAATCATAAGCCCCTTTAGACAAAGCAGAAATAGCTGATTCAATATCCTTTACTGCTGATATCATAATAATCATAATATCTTCATCAAGCTCTTTGATTTCTTCTAAAAGATCAAGACCAGATTTCCCTGGCATTCTGATATCAGACATAACAACATCAATTTTATCATTTTCAATATATTTTTCTAAAGCATCATAAGCATCTGATGCGAGTATACACTCATATCCCTCATCTTTCAGAAAATCCCCCAGTAACTCTCTAATTTCTATTTCATCATCAGCAATTAAAATTTTTCCTTTGCTCATATTAACTTGCTCTTTCTATTTAATTTTATAATATTAAGAATTTTTAATAAAGAAAAAATCAATATTTAAACGATATTTGCCAACTTTTTCAATTCTTCTACTTTGTCAAGCCTTTCCCAGGAGAAAGAATCTCTGCCAAAATGACCATATGCTGCAGTTTTCCTGTAGATAGGTCTTTTAAGTTCTAATACTCTTATTATATCAGATGGTTTTAATGGAAACACCTTTTTTATAAATTCAACTATTTTTTGTTCAGAAAATTTTCCAGTATTAAAAAGTGAAACATTAATAGAAACAGGCTCAGCTACTCCAATAGCATAAGCTAACTGAACCTCACATTTTTCTGCTAGCCCTGCTGCAACAATATTCTTAGCAATATACCTTGCATTATAAGCAGCAGAGCGATCAACTTTGGAGGGATCTTTCCCTGAGAATGCACCTCCCCCATGTCTTCCCATACCACCATATGTATCAACAATTATTTTTCTTCCAGTAAGGCCTGCATCTGCATAAGGCCCACCCAAAACAAATTTACCTGTTGGATTAACATAATATTTGGTTTCTTCTGTTATCCATTTTCCACAAACAGGTTTTATGACCTTCTCAATAATATCAGCTTTAATTTCATCATGTTCATGGCCTTCATCATGCTGATTTGATACAACAATAGTTGTAACCCTTTTTGGCTTCCCATTATCATATTCAACAGTTACTTGAGATTTACCATCAGGCCCGAGATAAGGTATTATCATGTTTTTTCTAACTTCAGCAAGTCTCATTGCAAGTTTATGTGCAAGATCAATTGGCAGAGGCATAAAATTCTCAGTCTCATTAGTTGCATATCCAAACATCATGCCTTGATCACCTGCGCCTTGCTCTTTATATTCACCCTGCCCAGCTGTAACTCCAATAGAAATATCAGGTGATTGTTCCTCAATATGCACAAGAACCCCACATGTCTTAGCATCAATACCATCCTTAGAATCAGTATATCCAATTTTTTTCAACGTGTTTCTTACAATATTCGGAATATTAACATATCCTTTAGTTGTTAATTCACCTGCAACAATAACAACACCAGTTTTTGTTAAACATTCAACTGCAACTCTTGAATCTGGATCCTTCTCAAGGCATGCATCCAGTATTGCATCAGATATTTGATCACATATCTTATCAGGGTGCCCTTCAGTAACAGATTCAGAAGTAAAAAGGTATTTTCCCTTGATCATATTAATCCTCCATAGTTTGTAAAATAAGGATAATACTAACAAAATATAGAAACCGTGTCAAATTGAGGGAGAAGAAAGAAAGGGGACAGTTATTCCCTTTATCCTTTAATGTCAATTAATCTTTAGGTTTGTTTGTTAAACAGGTTTTTATTTTCCTTGATAGATTTTGTATGCCTCGTCTACAGATTTTCCATAAATAGTAATTGCACTAACTGCATTTGTCATTCTAACAGCTTCTTCAAATGGTTTTTGATGAATATTTCTTCCTGTTGCATTTCCCGCTGCTCCTGAAATAAAAATCTGATCATGAAGTCTCTGCAAAAATGCTTCAGCATTAGTGCTTGAACCACCAGCACAAACAACCTTGGTTCTTCCTGCTGCTTTTATTGCTTGTTTAAAAATTTCTTCTTGTTTTTCACCCTCTTTCTTTGGATAATTTACCTTAACAAAATCCGCACCCAAAGTTGCAGCAACCCCTGTTGCCCCAGCAATCAGGTCAGGATCCTTTTCATCTTTTACTGACATACCCCTTGGGTAAATCCATAAAACTGAAATCAATCCATACTGATGGGCTTCATAAACAGCTTGCCCTGCTTGTCTTAACATCTGGTTCTCAAACTCACTTCCAAGATATATAGTATAACCAATACCAAGAATATTTAATCCAGAATTTTTCTTAAATTCAACAACTTGAGACACATCAATAAGCTGTAAAGAGATAGGGTCTTTTTGATGGGTTTTTACAAGATTTGTCTTTGAATTTAATTTAACAAGATAGGGAACTTCTGGGTAATCACCACCATACAATGAAATTAATCCCATTTGAGTTGCAAATACTCCAATCTCTGCTGTGCTTGCAATTTTAAATAAATGTTCCGGATCATTGTCATCCTCTGAAATCCCTTTACCAAAAAAATCTTTGTTTAAATGCTCAATTTTTTGGTCACCTGCAAACAGCATCAATCTTCCTGACCCAAAAGTTATTTCTTCATAATTATCTACATATTCATTAATAACCCCATTTGGAACACAAGATGGGATATTGAATTGTTCTTCCATGTTATTACCTCCTGAACTAAATATTACTTTATTCAAAAGTGTTTTTCAAGCCTAAAAAAAATTTACCCTTGATTTTTTTGTTAATTATTTAGATAATTACAAATTGAGGAGTTAATAATGAATAGAGAGGAACTATTTGAAAAGATAAGCATTGAAAACCAGAATAAAATGATAATGATAATATTGGATGGTTTAGGAGGTTTACCTGTAAAAGGAAAAACCGAACTCGAATCAGCAAAGACCCCAAACCTTGACGATCTAGCCTCTAATAGTGAATTAGGCCTTACACATCCAATCTCAATTGGAGTAACACCGGGAAGTGGACCCGCACATCTTTCTATTTTTGGATATGACCCCTTAAAATATACAATAGGAAGAGGAATTCTTGAAGCATTGGGAATAGGCGTAAAAGTTGGAGCAAAAGATTTTGCAATAAGGGGAAATTTTGCAACACAAAAAAACAACATTATAATAGATCGAAGAGCTGGAAGAATTTCAACTGAAAAAAACAGAGAAATAATATCCTATTTAAAAAAAAGAATTAAAAAGATTGATGATATAAAAATAAGCCTTTTCTCAGGCGAAGAACATAGATTTGTCCTGAGATTATCAGGTAACGATTTAAGTGAGAATGTAACAGATGCGGACCCTGAAGAAATAGGTAAACCTATCCTGTATTCAATGGCAAAATCAAAAGAAGCTGAAAAAACAGCTAAAATACTAAATAAATTCATTGATAGATTAACAAAAGAATTAAAGGATTTTTATCCTGTAAACACGTGTTTATTGCGAGGAATTGCAAAATATCCTGATATTCCTCCTATGAGTAAATTATTTAAGTTGAAACCTGCTGCAATTGCTGTTTACCCAATGTATAAAGGATTAGCTCAACTTGTTGGCATGGAAATTTTAGAAACACAGAAGTCTATTAAAGATGAAATTAACTCTTTAGAAAAAAACTACAATAATTACAATTTCTTCTTTATACACGTAAAAAAAACAGACTCATATGGAGAAGATGGAAATTTCGAAAAAAAAGTTAAAGTAATAGAAGAATTTGATTCTCTTCTTCCCAGAATCCTCAAGTTAAATCCAGATACATTGGTTATTACTGGAGACCATTCAACTCCTTCTATATTAAAATCTCACTCATGGCATCCAAATCCTTTTTTAATAAAAGCAAAATATCAACGAAAAAATTCAGAAACTGCAACGAAATTTTCCGAAACTTCGTGTGCTAAAGGTATACTTGGTCAATTCAATTCAACAGACATACTTCCATTAATGATGGCAAACTCAATGAAATTTAGAAAATATGGCGCCTGAAAAAATAAAATACAAGAAATTCGCTGTTGGTGAGCTTCAAGCCAATGCATATATATTGTTTGTTGATAATTCAGAAAGATGCCTTATTATTGATCCTGGCGGTGAAGCATACAAACTCATTAAGTTTATTAAAAATAATTGTCTAGAACCAGCAACTATAATTCTAACTCACGGTCATCTTGATCACTGTGGAGCTGCAAAAGAGCTTAAATCTCTATATAAGATCCCCATTATGATTCATAAAAACGATAAAGATCTTCTAATATCTCCTCTATATATGGAACTTTCCAATCTCTTAAGCATACCACAACCCCCTAAAGCAGATTTGTTATTAAAAGATGATGAAATTATAAAAGAGGGAGGAATTGAACTTAAGGTTATTCATACTCCAGGTCATACTCAGGGATCAATATGTCTTAAAAGTTCTGAGAATCTCCTCTTTACAGGAGATACTCTCTTCAATGGCTCTGTAGGCAGAAGTGATCTACAAGAAAGTGATCCTTATAAACTAAAAATATCTTTGAATATTTTAAAGCAATTTCCTCCAGATACAATCATTCTCCCTGGACATGGTGAATCATCAACAATAAAACAAGAAATAGAATTAAATCCATTCTTAAACTTTTAGTGTTGAGTATATTAATTTTAGTAAATAAAAGAAAAAATGTTTGATTTAAATAAATTTGGAAGTGATTTAAAAAAATACCTTGTATTCCTTCAAATGGAAAAAGGGTTAGCAGACAACACCATAATTTCATATAAACAAGAATTAGAAAAATTAAAAAAATATTTTAAAAAAAAAGATATCAATCACTTAGAACTTTCCGAATATCAGGCAATTGATTTTATTAAATCTGGAGCAATAAGGGGAAACTCACTGTCAACTCAATCTCACCTTCTTTCAGCATCAAAAAGCTTTTACAAGTATCTTATTTCTGAAGATAAAATCATACATAATCCCATTTCTAACATATCCTTTCCAAGAAAATGGAAGATTTTACCAAAATATCTAACAATCGCACAGGTAACAGAGCTCCTAAACTCACCCGATATAAAAAAAATACTTGGGAAAAGAGACAAAGCAATTCTTGAATTGCTGTATGCAACAGGATTAAGGATCTCAGAGCTATCGTATTTAAAACTTGAGAATCTATATCTAAACGAAAATTTCATAAGAGTTTTAGGTAAAGGGAATAAAGAAAGAGTGATCCCATTTGGGGGAAAGGCAGAAAAATATCTTATAGTTTATTTGAAAAATAGTAGAAATATTCTTTTAAAAAATAAGAGTAGCGATTTTATTTTCTTAAACCGAAATGGTGAAAGGATAAGCAGGCAGGGTCTATGGAAAATCATAAAACAATATGGTGAAAAAATTGGGAGATACTCCATAATTACTCCACATATATTAAGACACTCCTTTGCAACACATCTATTAGAAAAGGGAGCTGATCTTAGATCTATCCAGATGATGCTTGGTCATTCAAGTATTTCTACTACAGAGATCTACACTTTTGTTGCTCGCGATAAAATAAAAAAAATCTATAAAAAATACCACCCAAGAAGTAGAAAATAATAGGTGGTGGAGAAATCGAATATAAAAGTGTCATCTATAATTATCAGGCCTATCTAAAAAATTTACAAGTTTCTTTGCCTTTTTTTTCAATTTTCGCAAAGCTTTGGCTTCAATCTGTCTAATTCTTTCTCTTGTTACCTGAAACTCCTGGCCAACTTCCTCAAGAGTATGCTCATTCCCATCACCCAAACCAAACCTCATCTCAATAACTCTTGCTTCTCTATCAGTTAATGAGGATATAACCAAACCCAATTGCTCTCTTAAATTTATTTGAGAAACTATTTCAGGTGGGGAAACTGTTTTAATATCCTCTAAAAAATCTCGCAAATGAGAATCATCATCTCCAACTGGAGTTTCAAGAGAAATAGGTTGTTGAGCAATTTTAAGTATCTTTCTTATTTTATCTGAAGAAAAACCACTCTCTTCTGCTATCTCTTCTTCTTTTGGTTCTCTACCTAATTCCTGAACCAATCTTCTTTGAGTTCTATTTATTTTGTGGATTGTTTCAATCATATGGACAGGTATTCTTATTGTTCTAGCCTGGTCTGCAATTGCTCTTGTTATTGCCTGCCTTATCCACCAGGTAGCATAAGTTGAAAATTTATACCCTCTCTGATATTCAAACTTCTCAACTGCCTTCATTAATCCTATATTCCCCTCCTGAATAAGGTCTGAAAACTGAAGTCCTCTATTTATATATTTTTTAGCAATTGAAACAACCAATCTTAAATTTGATTCAACCAAATCATTCTTTGATAATTCAATGAACTTTTGGCCTTCCTCAATATCAGCACATGTCTTGAAAAGATCTTCAGCTGTTATGTCATATTTTTTATTCAAATTTTCTATTCTTTTTTCATAATTTACTCTCTCTTCTAAAAAATTCTTGTAATCCCGGTTATTTTTTTTAGCTTTAGAAATTTCGGAATCAATCATTTCAATTCTATTCAAAATATGGATATAGTTATCTTTCAACCGAATTATCTTTTTCATAAAAGACTTTTTGTGTTCATACAAAATAGACATATCTCGTATTAATTTGGTGATTTCAACCATTTTTTTCGCAATAGTAAAATGAGAAACCCTATTTTTCTTCAAAGTTTTCAATTCTCTTTTAAACCTATTAAGCTCTTCGAACTGCTTTAAAAAATTATCTCTTGCTATCTGTTTCTTTGATTCTTCATAAATATTTTCAATAACCTCAATCACAGTTTCTATACTTCTTACCCCTTCCAAAACTTCTTTACCTAATTCTATCACTGAACTTAAAACTATATTTGTTTTTGCTAAAGCCTTAATTACCTTCTTTTCTCCCATCTCAATTTTTTTTGCAATTATAATTTCTTCATTTCTTGAAAGCAGATTCACACTACCCATTTCTCTCAGATATTGCCTGACCGGGTCTCCTACGATTTCAACCTTTTCCATCCCATGTTTTACAATTTTTGCTTTATGTGGTTTTATAATTTTTATATCATTTTCTTTTAAATAACGCTTCACAAATTTTATATTTTTCTTAAAAACAGTCTCATCCTCAAACAACTTGTAGACAAATATAGTTTCAACCATGCCAAAATATTTTCTAGATTTCTTAATAATAGCTTGTAATTCTTTCTTGTAATCAGTCAAAAAATCATTGTACATTTTCATTTTTTCTGAGCTCAGAACACGTCTCTTATATTTAATTTTGATATTTATAGATTTTAAATGATTTATAATATCTTTTTTTTGCCCATCTAAACCATTTTCTCTCAAAAATTTTAAAAAATCTTCTCTTTCTATCTTGTCATCTGATGTTTTGGATAATTCAATTAATTCATCAATCAAACTTTGAGAAACTTCTAATTTTTTATTCTTAATTTCCTTCAAATATTCCCCCTATTGCTGTTTGTGTTTGTCCTTTATATATTGAGTTTTTATCTTTACTAAATCTCTTATTATGTTTAAATTATTCTCTCTTTCAGCAATTCTTATTTTTTTGTTAATTTCAGAAATTTTCTTTTCATTTAATTTATCTTGAAATTTCATAAAACTATATTTTATCTTTTCTTCAAATTCTATTTTATTCTTTTTAATATTATCTTTCTCACGGAATATTTTATTAAACACCTCTCTTTCTGATTCCATCATTTCTTCAGAAAGTTTCTTATAATCATCAATTTCATTTGTTTTATAATTGTAATTTTGAAATATTAAGTTCAAGATATTTTTTGATACAAGAACTGACATTATTTCTTCATTAAATAGATCCTTTATTTCAGGAATGAGTTCTGGCATTTTCACAATTACCTCAAGAAAATCCTTTTCTGCAACAGACAATTTCAGCTCTTTTGCTTGACTATTGTTTTTAGAAAAACCCTTTCTAATTATTTTAAATTCTTCTTCATCTACTTTAAAATAATCCGCAGCTCTTCTTATATATTGAACTTGAACAACTGGATCTTTCATTTTATAAATAAAACTCTTTATATATTCTATTGCATCTCTAATTTTTTCAGGATTAGTTCTCCAATTGAAATCCAGGTCTGCTTTGTTCAATAAAAAAGAAAACGCATCAAAAGATTCATCAATCAATTTATTAAATTCTTTAACACCACGCTTCTTTATAAACTCATCAGGATCTTTTAAATCCTTATAACTAATAATACGAGGATAGACATTTTGCTCAAACATCTCTCCAATTCCCCTAATAATAGCTGAGATCCCGGCTTTATCATTATCATAAAACATATAGATGTTATCAGAAAATCGCTTCAATGTATAAATCTGAGAATCAGTTAATGCAGTTCCAAGCGAAGCAACAACATTTTTTACTCCATTTTGAAAAAGCGAAATCACATCAAAATAACCTTCAACCAATATTGATTCTCCTTTTTCTCTTATAAATTTTTTCGAAAAATTAAACCCATACAAGTATTTACCTTTTTTATATAAAGGTGTATCAGGTGAATTTAAATATTTGCTTTTATCCTTAAGTAGTGTTCTACCACCAAAAGCAATTATTCTCCCTGATTCTGAAAAAATGGGAATAATAATTCTGCCTCTAAATCTGTCATAAAGATGTCCTTTTTCATTTTTTATAATAAGACCCAATTCAACTGTTTTTTTTATATCACAAGATTTCTCTTTTAAATATATATATAAACCGTCCCATTTATTTTTTGCATAACCAAGAGAAAACAATTCAATTGAATCTGAGTTTATACCCCTATTTTTTAGATACTCAAGAGCTTTTTTACCTTCATCTGAGTTAAATAAATTATCTTTAAAATATTTAAGCACAATCTCGTTTATATTCAAGTAATCATCTTTTTTCACACTTGTTTTATTAAATGTTTTATCAACAGGAATGTTAAATTTTTCAATCAAAAAATTAATGGATTCAGAGAAACTTATGTTTTCAATTTCCTGAATAAAAGTAAAAACATCCCCAAATCTATTACATCCATAACAAGTGTATGTGTTTTTTTCTGGCATAATAAAAAAAGAAGGAGTTTTTTCTTCATGAAAAGGACATAAAGCCTTAAGATATCTTCCAGCTGGTTTTAAATTAATATATAATGAAACTACATCAACTATAGATATACTTCTTTTAATCTGCTCTTTTACATCCATCTATTGAAAACTCAATATTCCTAATTTAAAAGCTACTAATATGATATAATGCAATAAAATTTCAAATTTGTCAACAGGCAAAGCCTAATTTATTTGATATTGAAAATTTAAAGTTTATAGATAATTTTTCGAAATTCTTTTATTTTTGCAATTATTCTTGTATAATTTCATAAAGGAGAATTAATGGATTTTGTGGACAAACTTTCACAGGAGTTACACATGGGGAACTCCAAGAGAGATTTTCCATTAAACTTATTTTAAAAAAATTGTTATCTTTTAAAGTAAAAATTCTAAGAAAAATATTCGTTTCAAATGAAAATGGATTCAGTGTTTTTAAAGCATCAATAAAGAAACATCCTGAATCTTCTCAAATAATTGTTGGAGATTTATTTGATGTAAATGAGGGAGATTTTTTAGAAATAGAGGGTGAATACACTTCCCATCCCAAATTTGGCAAACAGATAAAGGTTAAATCATTCAAATTTATTCTTCCACAGGACAGGGACGGAATAATAAAATATTTAGCATCAGGTAGAATAAAAGGAGTTGGAGAAAAAACCGCAACAAAAATCGTTGATAAGTTTGGACTCTCTACATTTGATGTTCTTGAAAAAAATCCAGAAAAATTAAGAAAAATAAAGGGATTAAGGAAAACTGTATTAAAAGAAATAAAAAAAAATAGAGAAGAAAATAGGACAATAAGAGAATTAACAGTAAAATTATCTCCATACGGAATTGGAACTCAAACAATATTCAAGATTTTTAAAGAATTTGAAGAAGATTCAATTGAGATTTTAAAACACAATCCATATGTTTTGATAGAAAAGGTGAAAGGGATTGGATTCAAAATTGCTGATACAATCGCAAAGGGATTTAATGTATCCCTAAATAATCCCAACAGAATTAATGCTGGGATTGATTTCATAATCTTTCAATATGAACAAAAAAATGGCGATCTATATATAAATGAGAATGTACTTTTAGAAAAAAGCTCAAAAATACTTCATGTACCTGTTAATACCATACTTGATAGTATAAACAGAAAAATAGAAAGAAATGAATTAAAAAGAGAGGAAATTCCAGAAAAGGTTATTATGAGTTTCAAAAATCACTCAATTGAAAGGATGACTGCAAAATATCTTTATAAATTAGGCTTGCCATCTTCTTCTCAAGATACATTTGAAGCAAATTTTGATCAAATTTACAAAAAACTGTCAATACAATTAACAGAAGAACAAAAAAATGCAGCCACATCTTCAATAAATAATAATATTACAATTATAAGCGGAGGCCCCGGAACTGGCAAAACAACACTAATAAGAGCTATAATTGAATTGTCTATTAAAAAGAACAGAAAAGTTCTTATTGCAGCTCCAACTGGAAGAGCTGCTAAAAGAATTGAAGAGACCTCCCATTTTAAAGCATCCACTATCCACAGAATGCTTAAGATTAATCCTGAAACCAAAACCTTTGTACATAATGAATATAACCCTTTACAAGCAGAGATAATTGTTATTGATGAATCATCAATGATTGACTCTTTTATCTTTTACTCTCTTCTTAAAGCAATAGCAAAAAACACTAAATTAATTATTATAGGAGACAAAGACCAGCTTCCTTCGGTTGGACCTGGAAATATCCTCAGAGATATTATTGACAGCAAATATTTCAATACCATATACTTAAATAGAAATTTCAGACAAACTGAAGAGAGTCTTATTATTGAAAATGCATATAGAATAAATAAAGGAGATCAACTGATATTTAAACCTTTCTCTGAAAACCCTGATTTTGTTTTTATAAATGTGAAAGATGGAAATAGAGCTTTAGAAAAAGTTTTAAACATCATTAAATTTTATAAAGATGATTTTGATTTCAATTCTCCATTATTTCAAATCCTTGTGCCCATGTATAGAGGTGAAGCAGGAATTGATAATATAAATAGAATTATTCAAGCAAAATTTAATCCTGAACCATTTTTTATAAATAAAGAAAAGAGGTCTTTTAAGAGATTTGATAAAGTTATGCAAATAAAAAACAACTATGAAAAAGAGGTTTTTAACGGAGACCAGGGAATTATCGTTGATTTTAATATTGAAAAAAAATCTATGTTTGTAGATTTTGAAAATCGTATAGTTGAGTACAACACAGATGAAATTGATGAATTAACCCTATCCTATGCAATTTCAATTCACAAATCACAAGGTTCTGAATACGAGGTAACTGTTCTTATCCTTCTGCCTACACATTCAATAATGCTAAACAGAGAAATCTTTTATACTGCAGTTACCAGAGCAAAAAAAAAGATTCTTCTAATATCAGACGAAAATACAATACAAAGGGCAATAAATAACTCCTTACCAAGCCAAAGAAAAACAATGTTACCTGTAAGATTAAGGGAATTTTTTAAAACAAAATAGGTTTACTCTTTTTTGTTAGGTAATATATTTTCAAAATATTGAATAGTGCGTTTTAATCCTTCTTTTAAATCCACAACAGGATTCCAATTGATTCTTTCTTTTGCAAAAGATATATCAGGTTTTCTTCTCATTGGGTCACCCTCAGGGCGTTCTTCGAAAACTATCTTTGACTTAGAATTCGTTAATTCCAATATCATATGAGCTAACTCAATAACACTTATTTCATCAGGCTTACCAAGATTTATGGGTCCTATAATTTCTCTCTGTTCCATTATTTTTATAATCCCGGTTATCAAATCAGAAATATAACAAAAAGAACGGGTTTGTTCTCCATTACCATAAATAGTAATGGATTCATCCTTAAGAGCTTGACAAATAAAATTACTTATCACCCTACCATCATTTGTAGCCATTCTTGGACCATATGTATTAAAAATTCTGGCAATTCGAATATCTACTTTATACTGTTTATGATAATTTATCATCAAAGACTCAGCAACACGTTTTCCTTCATCATAACAGGATCGCGGACCAACTGTATTTACACGCCCCAGATAATCCTCCTTCTGAGGGTGCTTTTCTGGATCACCATAAACTTCAGATGTAGATGCTTGCAGAATCCTGGCATTTTCTTGCTTAGCTATTTCAAGCACATTTATAGTTCCAATTACTGAAGCCTTTATTGTTTTTACAGGATTAAACAGATAGTAATCAGGTGAAGCTGGACATGCAAGATTATAAATTTGATCAACTTGAAAAGAAATAGGTTGAATAATATCATGTTTGACAAGCTTAAAAAGATTGTTATTTATTAAGTGTGTTATATTATCTTTATTCCCGGTACAAAAATCATCAAGTCCAATCACATTATAGCCTTTTTTAAGTAGTTCATCACATAGATGAGAGCCTATAAATCCAGCTGCGCCAGTTACTAATACAATCATATTTTTCTCTCTTTTAATTATATAATATAAACCATTTAAATGAAATATTTAATAATAAATAATTAAAAATCAAAGACTTCAAAATAAAAGATTAATATCAGAAAAACTGAACCCCTAGGTCTCTACTCTCTTCAGATAAGTTCATTTTTTTTAAATTAAATGTTGGATGAACTCTTATTTCAAAAAAACCCTCCTCAAAAGGGTTACCTTTTATCCTAAACTTTAATTCCCTGTTTTCTCTAAATTTTATATTTTTATACAACCTTCTTTTCCAATAAATATCAACCCTCTGTACTTTACCCTTTATCTTGTGTAATGGTGCGCCACAAAACAATTTAATGTCCTTTGATTCTCCATTTTTATCCAGATAAATATATTGTCCTGCACAATTTTTTGTCCACTTGAAATCTTCTCCTTGCTCACTCTTCTCTTTATACCAGAAACCATAATCATAATCAGTTCCTGTATCCTTTGCCCAGGTCTTCGGATGTAAGTCATTAAAATGATATATATTTGAAATAATATAAACAGCGATTATTATTCCATATATAAGGAAAGAATATTTCTTATTCTTTAATACTTTTATGCCCTGTTTTTCTTCCCCAAGAGAAAGAATCAACCAAAAAGCAAGAAAACACTCTGGGATCCAGAGATAATTCCCAAAAAACATAATTATTAACACACAGATCAATATATATAATTCTATATCCCTCTTTTTTCTCATAACATTAATTAAAAACATCAAAAAAACTATCAATCCAATGAGTCCAATTGAAGAAGAAAAGAAAAGATACTGATTACCTGGTAGATCATGAAAAAAACCTTTTTCATAATTATCATACATTACAAAAAACACAAAATTGCCAGTACCAACACCGATTAATGGATATTGTTTTATTATTTTTAAAGAGTAACCCCATAAGATATCTCGCCCTGAACTAATACTTTTCAACTCAGTGTTTTCTTCAGACTTATTTATTAATACCTTAAATGAATTCCAGAAACTATTCTCAATCTCTTTAACAAATCTTAGTTTAACATTTAAATCAGAATTGTAATAATAATATAAAAAATTCATAAAAAAGAATAATATTAAAACAAACACCAATAATTTCTTTTTCCAGCTAAGTTTTATAAAGAAGTAAAGCAGAACAAAAAATATCGGGATTAGAGCTGTTCTTGTTTGAGAATGAATTATTCCAAAAAATGAAATAATCATAAAAATATATCCAAACATTCTATTTTTTTTCTTAACAATTAAATAAAATGCCAATAAAAAAGCAATTGAATTAAGAAAACCAAAAGAAGAAGCATCTGCAGCAAGACCATTGAATGGTTTGTGGCCTAAAAATAGTTTTAGCTGAAAATATTTTTGTAAGAATAAAACAAAGATAGAAATTGAATGACCAAAGAGAAATGCAATTATTATTCTTTCCTTATTTTTCTCCCTTTTTAAATATAGATAAAACAGATATGAAATAAAAAAAAGAGAAATAAACATCAATGGAAAGATTATTGCAAATGATATGTGCACCTGGGGATTTATGGGAGTATTTTTAAATAAAGCTGAAAGAGAGAGAGTTAGATTGGACCATCTTAGCATAAGAAACATAAAAGATATAAAAATAATTATCAATAATAAAAAATAAAGTAAATTAATGTTTTTTAATATTTTTAATGCATTTTCTCTATCAATAAATATCTCATAAATATACATACCTGATAATAGAATTAAAGGTAATAATAGATAATTAAGAGGCATTCCAAGATTCTCAAAGGAAGCAAACCCTGAAATAAGAGGGAAAAGAAAGCTAAACACAATTAAATAATTCTTCTTAAATATAGATCTGATTATTATTCCTACAACAAAAGCAATAACAGGAGCTATAATAATATCAAAATGGAATATAAGAATATAGAAAAAAAGTAGAAATGTTAATGTGCAAAGAGCAAGAAAAATGTTTTCTTTTTTTATCATTTAAGCTTTAAGCTTTGTCTGTCACTGTTCATTACTTTAAACCAATAAGGACCTTCAAAGTTCAATTTTTTTACATCCAGTTTCCCGAGATAAACATTATCAACACACATACTTCCTTTTCCAAGCATTCTTATAAGTGGTTTTAATTTTTTTATCTTTCCATTTACATTATTTAAAATATAAATAATTTTCTTCCATCTCTTTTCTGTACTAGGCAACCAGGGAATTGTTATTCCTTTCCATAACCATAATCTTGGTTTTTCCTCTCCTGTTTTTGTCCAATAATCAAAACTAAAAAGATAAAATCCTTTATTAACTTTAATCACTTTTTTATACCAAATTCCTCCTCTTGCAGTAGCTTTTGCATTTTTGTTATTAATAAAAAGGTTTATAACTTTAACTACATTATTACTACTAATTTTATTTAAATTAACATAGAATGCTCCCTCTCCAAATGGTTCTGTATTCGACATATTTGAGAAAAACCAGTATTTTAAATAATTTTTTTCATCTTCAAAATCTGGAGATTGGATTAGATTGTCCCCTATTAATTCTTTTTTTATATTTAACTCTTTAACAAGGATATCTTTTACTTTTGAGATTGAATCTTTATATTTAATATTTGCTTTGGGTTTTATGTACTCATAATCATTTACTCGATATTTCTCTTTAAAATATTTAAAAAGTTCTCTATTTTTTTGCCAATATAAGAAATCAAGAAGATTACTTAAAAATTCTTTTTTAAATTCAGGATTTGATCTCTCAAGAACTGAAATTGTTAAATCATTATGCCTTTTTTCCCTTAAAAAATGAAAAGAAATCTGATCCAGATGCTGCCATTCTCTTTTTTTATCAAGATTATTTAAAATATTCTGAAAATAAATATTATCTTTATATTTTGATTCTATTTTTTTTCTTGTATTTATATCTAAAGTTTTATAAATACTCTTATCTTCATATAAAACAGCAGCTTTAATTAAATTTGCTATTTTTTCTTCAAC
>JAUWQW010000080.1 GCA_030610885.1 Candidatus Aminicenantota bacterium
GGAAATGTCAGTAATATGGAAAATCAGAGATTTTCCACATTACTTTGGAAAACCCTACGAGTTTTCAACATTCCCACAAAAATTATTACTATTACTAAAAAAAAAGTGTCAACTTTTAATCAGGACTTGACAAGTAAAAAAGCTGACGGCTGAAAGCTGAATGCTTCTTCCACTTGCACATGAACATACACATGCACTTGGTTTATTGGTTGAATGGTTTAGTAGTTCTTTTCTTAACTCAAAACTCAACACCCAAAACTTAACACTATAGCAAGTCCTGCATCCAAGCGCCTCACTTCTATTTTTGTTTATATATTTTATTTCGATGGTCTATGACCATAACCTTTAATTCTTTCTCCTTTTCATTGATAGTATAGATAACATGAAAATCACCAATACGAAAACGATACATTCCCTTAAACATCCCCTTTAACGGTTTACCCAATGAGCCAGGCTCTTTTATGAGATAGTTCTTTATTTTATCGATTATTTTTCCTGCCTGCTTTTTATCAATTTTTTTAAGATCATCAACTACTTTCTCATTCCATTTAACTTTATAATTCAAGTTGTTTCTCCACCTCTTCTGTGCTCAGGTATTTTGCATTCTTATCATTCATCCTTTCCAGAGCCATATATGCATATTCCAGGTCTTCTATGTTTTCCTCTATTAACTGTTTTATAAATGAGCTTTTTGTTCTTCTTGTCTTTTTTGCGAGTTTATTAAGTTTTTTAAAAAGTTCATCAGGTATTCTTACACTTAAACTAGACATTTAATTCGCCTCCGTATTAATTGTAATACAAATACTACAAAATATCAACTTTCCAAAGAATTTTATTTCTTTTACTTTTGTTTTTTTACTTTTTACTTTGGGTTTGATAAATCAAACCCATCCACTCATCTACTCATCTGCTCATCCACTCATCACTAAATAAAACTTTTGTATTGACAGAATATGAATTAAGCCTTAAAATAGCAAAAGTGAAAAACGTTATATCATCAAAATCTGTTATTATTTATGCTTTGATAGTAAATTTTATTATTGCAATTCTTAAGTCTATTGTTGCATTCTTAACTCATTCATCAGCAATGATCGCTGAATCTATTCATTCTCTTGCAGATACTTTAAACCAGATCTTTTTATTAATAGGGATGAGGAGAGGAAGAAAAGAACCCGATACTCTACATCCTTTTGGATTTTCCAGTGAATTATATTTTTGGTCATTTATTGTTGCAATTATGCTTTTTACAGTAGGTGCAATTTTTTCAATATATGAGGGTATACATAAACTCATGCACCCTGCTGAAATAAAAAATATCAATTATGCTTTTGCTGTTCTGATCATTTCATTGATAATTGAAAGTATTGCTTTTTTTAGAGCATTTCGAAAAGTTAATAGAGAAAAAGGGAAAAATAAAATAATAGGTTATCTAAGAAAAACAAAAAAATCTGAACTGATCGTTGTGTTTTTAGAAGACCTTGCTGCAATAATAGGATTAAGCATTGCATTAATTTTACTTTTTTTAGAATATCTTACTGACATTTTGATATTTGATGCAATTGCTTCAATAATAATAGGGATACTTCTTGGTGTAGTTGCATTCTTCCTTGGCAATGAAACAAAGTCTCTATTGATTGGTGAGAGTGCAGATCGGAAAAAAATAGAACATATATCCCAAATTTTCAGAAATGAGGAAAGTATAAACAGGCTTATTCAAATCAAATCACTTCAGCTTGGGCCAGAAGACATTTTGATTGCTGTTAAGGCTGAATTTAACAATAGATTAAATTCAGTTGAGATCAGTAATCTGATAAATGGAATTGAAAAAGAGATAAGAAGGAAATATCCTGAGGTAAAAAAGATTTTTGTTGAGCCTGATATATATCGTTATTAAGAGTTCGGATTTATCAAATCCCATTTCTTGCTCATATATAATATGTATGGTATATTACAATAGTATAGGATGCAATGAAAGATTACTTTGAGAAACTGACTAATGAGATAGAATCAGGCCTTGTAAAAGGAATAGAACCCAAAAAAGGTATCCTTGAGCAAGCAATGCATTATTCATTGTGTGTAAGAGGTAAAAGATTAAGACCTTTACTTTTTTTGACTCTTATTGATGCTTTTGAAAAGAACTCATTAAAATACATTGATATTGCTTGTGCAATAGAATATATTCACACATATTCATTAATTCATGATGATCTTCCATGTATGGATAATGATGATTTTAGAAGAGGCATGCCCACAGTTCATAAGAAATTCAATGATGCAATTGCTTTACTTGCAGGTGACACTTTACTTGCTTCAGCATTTGAGAAAATATCCTATTTTGATATGTCTCATGATAAAATTGTAAATATATTAAAGATATTAACCCATAGTATTGGGAAAGATGGTATGGCTGGAGGTCAGGCGCTTGATCTTGAATTTAATGGAAATAAAGAATTGATATTTCACATACAAAGAAAAAAAACAGCTGAATTGATAAAAGGAGCATTATTATCATCTGCGGAGATTGTTGATATGAATGAAAAAGACAAGGGCATTTTAGAAGATGCAGGAAATACTATTGGGATTGCATTTCAAATGGCAGATGATTTACTTGATATTGAAGGAGATGAACAAATAGTTGGGAAAAAATTACATAAAGATAAAAAAAATAAAAGACCAAATTCTGTTTTGTTCTTTGGAAAGGATTTTGTTGAGAAAGAGATTGAAACTTCATATACAAACAGTATAAATATGCTAAAGGAAATAAAAATAAATTTTCCTCCTTTTTTAAATCTAATAAAAAAAATGGTTTATAGGGATAGATAATGAGTATTTTAGATAAGGTTAATTTTCCTCCGGATTTAAATGGATTAACAATTGAGGAATTGGAAACTTTGGCCAAAGAGATAAGGAAGATAATTATACAAGTTGTGTCAAAAAATGGAGGACACCTTTCATCAAACCTTGGTGTTGTTGATCTAACTCTTGCATTACATAGAATTTTTAATGCTCCGGAAGATAAAATTATTTGGGATGTGGGGCATCAAAGCTATACACACAAGATAATAACTGGAAGAAAGGATAAAATATTCTCAATACGGCAAAGGCACGGGCTTTCTGGTTATCCTGATATATTTGAGAGTGAATATGATGCAATAAACACGGGGCATGCTTCAACATCTCTTGCTTTTGCTTCAGGTATGGCTGTAGCTAGAGATAAACAGAATAAAAAGCATAATATAATTGCTGTTATAGGTGATGGTGCATTAACAGGAGGAGTTGCTCTGGAAGCTCTAAATCATATAGGACAGATAAAACAGAGATTGATCATAATTCTTAATGACAATAAAATGTCTATTTCCCCAAATGTTGGAGGAATTTCCAAACATTTGAATTATCTTGTTTCTGGAAGACCTTATATAAGGCTAAAAGAAGTTATTCAATCTATATTAAGATTAATCCCTGCCATAGGAAAATCAATGGTGGATATAGCAAGAAAAATCGAAGTACTTATAAGGACAATGATGGTACCCGGCTCATTGTTTGATGAATTGGGAGTTAAGTATATAGGACCAATTCACGGGCATAATATTAAAGAGATGATAAAGGAGTTTGAAGAGTCAAAAAAATATGATTTTCCTGTTTTATTACATGTTGTTACTGAAAAGGGTTTTGGGTATAAACCAGCAATGCAAAACCCAAGTTCATTCCACTCATCAGCCCCATTTGATATTCATGATGGTAAATTTATCAGATCCAGTAAACTTCCATCTTATTCAAAAATATTTGGTCAAACAGTATTAAAATTAATTAAAAAGGATAAGAGAGTTATTGCTTTAACTGCTGCAATGCCTGAAGGAACTGGACTTGAAATTGTTCAGAAAAAATATCCTGAAAATTTTTATGATGTTGGTATTGCTGAGCAGTATATGTTTGATTTTGCTGGTGGTCTCTCAATAAGTGGTATGAAGCCTGTAATTGCAATTTATTCAACATTTTTGCAAAGAGCGATTGATCAAATTATTCATGACTTAACTTTAATGAAACTTCCAGTTGTAGTAGGCATTGATAGGGCAGGTCTTGTTGGTGGAGATGGAGCAACTCATCAGGGGATTTTTGATATTGCTATTCTTTGCTCCATTCCAGATATATATGTTGCATCACCAAAAGATGAAAATGAATTACAACATATGGTTTATACAGGCGTTAAATCAAATAAAACAGTATTTGTCAGATATCCAAAGGAACCTGGAAAGGGAGTAAATCTTGATGAGGATTTTAAAGAAATACCTTTAGGAAAAAGTGAGGTATTAAGAGAGGGTAAGGATGGAGTGATTTTCGCTTTTGGGCCTCTTGTGTATGAAGCAAAAGATGCAGCAGAAAAACTCTCTAAAAATGATAAAATTGAATTAAGTGTAATAAATGTAAGGTTTATTAAACCTCTTGATAAAGAATTAATATTAAATTATATAAAAAAGAAAAAAAGGGTTATAACAATAGAAGATGGAATTTTAGAGGGTGGATTTGGTTCAATTATTAAAGATATAATTGTTTCTGAGAATATTAAAAAAATCAATTTATTATCTCTTGGTGTTTCGGATGGAATTATTGAAGTAGCTTCAAGAGAGGAGCTTATTGAGAAATATAATTTAAATTCAGAGGGTATTTATTCAGAAGTTAAAAGATTTTTAAATAAAAAAAGGATAAATATCTTTAAGATTTGATCAATATAAACTTTTTTATATCATTAAAAACAGTATCCAGGTCATTGTTTCCATTTATTATTTTAATGTTATTGATATTCAGGTTTAAGTAGTTTTTTCTTACTTTTTCTAAAAAATCTTTCTTTTCAAATAGTTTTGCTTTTGATCGCCTGTTTTTTTTTATCCTTTCTAATGCAGTTTTAACATTAACATCAATGATAAATATTATATCCGGTTCAGGTGCAAATTCTCTATTAATTTTAATGATTTTTTCTATATCCATTCCTCTTGCTCCCTGATAACATGCTGTTGAAAAATAGTATCTATCAAGAATCACAATTTTATTTTTATTAAGAGCTGGTTTAATATTCAATTTTACATTTATCTTTCTATCTTCAATAAAATAATTCAACTCTTGTTCTAAAGGTATTGAATCTTTTGATTGTGCAAGATCTCTTATTTTTTTACCCCATTTTGAATCAGAAGGCTCTCTAAACCAGACTGTATTAAATTCTTTCTTTTTTAAATATGAAAAGAGCATTTTTGATATAGTAGTTTTCCCGGAACCATCAATTCCTTCAAATACAATTAACATAGGGCTTTTTATAAGCATAATAATATTAAAAATTCTAATTTAAAACTATTCTATTGTCAAATTATATTATTGAAACTATTCAGTTTTGGAAAAACTTTAGTTTGCAACACTTCTGCTTCGTTTGACAAAATTTATTTAGTTTGTAAAAATTGTTTAAAAAGAGGGCTTTATGAAGAAGAATATGATATTTGGGTTATTGTTTTTAATGGTTTTAAGTATTAATTGTTTTGGGGATGATCGAATTTCTAAATTTCAGGGAGATTGGATAGGAACAGGTTGGGGCTGGGAAGTTAGATTTAAACAGACTTCAGGAAATTTTGTGTCTCAGTTTAGAGGAAAAAGGCATGAACTTCCTTTTGATAAAGATAAGATCATTATGACGCTTTTGGTTGAACACAGCACTACATTTCATTTTCAGGTTGATGAGAATGGAATGGTAACAGGGGAAGGTGCTATAACATATGGTTTGATACCAAATCTTGTTGGGGTTGCATCACTCACAAAACAGGTTAATTCAGCTATTAATATGATGGATAAGATCATTTTTGTATTTAAACTTGGCAGCGAAATAGGGAAACAGGCAGTTCAATCATTTAATCGTGTATTTTTGGAACAAGAGGCAAAACTGGCTCGCAATATGGGAATGTTTTCTAAAATCTCTGCATCAGATCTTCTAAGAGGTGGTGATAAAAAAATGATGATAACTAAACTGATGCAATCTTCAGGAGAACCTGATGCAATTGCTCTTGCTAAGGCTGTTTTGTGGAACAGGGTTCAACAAGGAGGATACAAGCTTGCAAATGGTGTGGATCTTTCATTGTTCCGTAATATACCTGTTGCATCAGAATTGAAAAGTCTTGGAAAATTTGCTCTTGAACAAATAAGGGGTCAGTTGCTTGATGAAATCAACAAAACAGTGGGCATGATTTTCGATAATCTGAACAAACAAGCAAAAAAAGAGGAGTTATTATGTCTGTATGCAGCTGGAATTCCCACAATAGCTGCAGGTACAAAAATAGGCCCTTCTACAGTTGAAGAGTTACTTACTCAATTTGGACCTGAAGTTGCAAAAGCGCTTATTTTTGATATTGCATTGGG
Organism: Candidatus Aminicenantota bacterium; assembly: GCA_030610885.1. Taxonomy (GTDB): domain Bacteria; phylum Acidobacteriota; class Aminicenantia; order UBA2199; family UBA2199; genus JAUWNT01. The sequence goes on from JAUWQW010000080.1 coordinate 6,394, forward strand.
CAAATCTATGCCCACAGGACTTATTCTTTCAATTCCGGGTGTGACGCAAGTGCAGTATTATTATAAAGGTCTTAAAAATGGTCCTGAGAGCAGAAAATTTAAAATTAAAGGGCAGATTATTAATGGCATGCTGAATTTATCAATGGATGGAGATGTATATGAGGGTGATAAAAATCTATATGTTCAATATGAAGTAAATTATAAAAAGGAAACACACCCTTTTCCAACATGGTCGCCATTTATCAATAAGAATGTTCAGGTTCATATGAATGGGAAACATACGGTTTATGAAAAGAAAACAATTATTGAAAGAAAACAGTATAAGGATAAAAAAACCGGACATTATAAGGTTATTGATTTCCCTCGAGATATATCAATACCTCGTTCAGTTGTTTTTTCAGTTCCATTTGCAGCATTCCATAAAGCGGGAAAACACAGGAATAAGGTGCGAGTGTGGCAGGAGTATGAGTATATATGGACAGCATATCAACTAACTGAACCAAAGAAAAAATCAAAAAAATAAAGGGAATGATTTGTGGAGAAACAAACATGCCTGTTCAGTATTTCTCCCATTTTATGTTCGATTTTACATATGCATAGTACAAAATTTAATATGCATCTCCTCTTGGCAGGATTGCATAAACATGCAATATCTTATTTTGTTTATCTGAAGAGAAAAGAATGCGCCATTTTCCAACTCTTAATCTATAATCTCCTTTAAGTTCTCCTGTCAATGCTTTTACATTCTTTAAGAAAAAAGGATCTTCAGAATATTCAAGTTTATATAATGATTCTTTTATTCGTTTTTTTGTTGTTTTATCAAGTCTCAAATATTGTTTCTCAGCATTTGGTTTAACTTCAATCTTCCAGCTCATTCAAAGACTTCCCTTTTATGCCTTGTTCAATTTCTTTTTTCCCTTGCTTGATAATATCTACCCATCCAGGTTTTGATAAAAGATCTAGAGTTTCTTTATGTCTTTCAATGTATTCATCAATAAGTTCAGCAAGGATATCTTTTAAATCTTTTCTCTCAACACTGGAAATAATCTTTAAAATATCCCTCTTTTCTTTGGGAATTCTTACTGTCGCGGTTTCCATATTTTATTCTCCTTAATTATTATCTACTAATAGAATAGTATTATAATCGCTTTATGTCAATTAAAAAATATTTCATTGAGGAATTTACAACATAAATTCACATGTATTGTTGTTTTATGTGGGAAGCAGTTTCTGCGTCCTTTAAAGCTAGATCATTTTTGAAATCATGTGTTCAAGTCTATTTTCAATCTTTATTAATCTGGGTGATTCCTTTAAAATGTTTGAAGATTCAAAATATATCCTTTCCTTTTTTAAAAAATTGTAAGCTGTTAAAAATGCATTCAGAAAATCCTTCTTTTTTAGATATGTAAAAAAACCATTATTATCTATAATAGCTTCATTTTTCAATAACCTGTTTAAGTAAATATATCTTGTTTCCAATCTTTCTATTAAAGGGAATGTTAAAATATCCTTTTTTGATTTAAGGATTTTTTTATACCTGATCTGTTGACTTAAATTGTTTGATTTAATTAACAATTTGTATAAAGGTGTTGTAGAGTAGGGGATCAGGAATGGAGAGTGTGCAAGGATTTCAAATGTTCTGAATTTTTTCTTCAAATTATATATAAAAATAAATTCATCAATGAATTCCTGCCAATCTGAGTTATGATCACTGCTTATCCAGAAGTGATAATTTTTTATTTCTCTTTTTTCAAACTCATATATCAAATCTTTTATCTGGTTTTTACGAGGAATTAATTTACCCAATCTTACGCCTCTTTTTCTTAGAAAAGTATCAGTTCCCAACCATATTAAGGGTTGATTGTTTACAAATAGATCTTTATCATTGGTCATATTGATTACATTTTCTTCTATTTGATTTTTTTTGTTAAAAAAAGAATTGATGGATGTTTGGATCCCCCACAATTTGAAATTAAATCTTTTTATTAAAGAAAAAATATTTTTTGCATAATCAATATCCTGTAATATGTCATCATCATTTATATTTATAGTTCTTGATAAAGGGGATGTTAATTCAAATTTTTTGATTTTATTTTCAAATTCTTTTATAAGATATTCAAATTTTTCTTCAGGTAATTTTCTTAATATTTTGCCCTGAACCTTTGAGCAAAATATACAGCTTCTTTTACATCCCCTTGAAAGATTTATTTCAAGTCCATTTTTAATATGTTCTTTTTTTAAAAAATCGATATTAAATCTAAAATCATTGAAATTTTCTGGTCTATTTATTTTATTAATATCTGAAATTAATATGATCCCTGAATCTTTGAAAAATAAACCCTTAAACTTAAACAATTCATTCAGTATATTCTTGTTTATTGAATTTAATATATCAGTTATGATCAATTCAGATTCACCCCTTACAATTAAATTTATTTCAGAAAGGTGTAAAGCTGTATGCAGGGGATTTAATGTTATTAAAGGACCTCCTGCTGCAATCAATCCTTTAAAGTTTTTATTTAAGTTTGAAAGGAATTTTTTTATCTCTATAAGAGTATCTTCAAATAGAGTAAAACCTATAAGATCAAAATTAAATAATTCTTTATTAATGTTTGAATAGGGAAGGATCTGTTTTTTTATATTAATATTGAATTCTTTATTTTTTAATGATGAACCGAGAAAGAGTGATGAAGCTGTTAAATCTATTGTATCCCATCTTTTGTCTGTTATTAAAGCAGGGTATATAAGAAGGATATTTTTTATATTTCTCTTTTTTTTGAAATTTAATTTTTTATAATTTGTAGTATCAATTTTTTTTGGATTTTCAAGTATATTATTTTTAAAATTTATAAAAATAGAGGATTTGTTTTGAGAAGCATCATTTCTATTTATATAAAATGTATTTTCTTTAATCTCTTTATCAAATAAGATATATTTATATTTAGTTTCTAAATTGTTTTTTTTTATCCATTCATTAATATCACATAGAAATTCAAGTATATCTGTATAATTGAATTCATCCGGATTGTATTTTATTAGCCATTTACCCTTTAATATATTAGAATTATCCACCATACAATTATTATACAATAAAATTTATATTTTTTGATATCAAGGTTTATAAAAGTTCGTTTGAATAGAAAAAATGATCCCTGAAGGGTTCGAACCTTCGACCTATTGATTAAGAGTCAATTGCTCTGCCAGCTGAGCTAAGGGACCATTTAATTGTGAAATTTATCATAAAATGGTAATTATGTCAATATTAATAAGGTTTTAACAAAAAATTTATTTGAATTTATATGAGAGTCTTATTTTATTCAGGTTCACGGAAATTTTTTATTATCTTTTCAAGGCGTGGTTTTAGATATTCCATTCCCTGTACAGGAGTATCAAAGAAGTGGAATAATTTGGCATCATGAGGAGAAATTAATTTCATTTTAACTAATTTATCGAAATCAATCAGATCTTCCCAGAATTCTTTATCATACAAGAGTATGGGTAGACAGGGTTTTTCTAATTTATGTGTTTGAATAAGTGTTAAAGTTTCAAAGAGTTCATCCAATGTCCCGTATCCTCCCGGAAAGCATATTAGAGCTTTTGCAAAATATACGAACCATAGCTTTCTCATAAAAAAGTAATGAAATTCGAAATTAAGTTCAGGAGTTATGAAATTGTTTGGTTCCTGTTCATGGGGTAAAGATATATTTAAGCCAATTGTTTTACTATTTGCTCTTTTTGCACCTCTATTAGCTGCTTCCATAATCCCGGGGCCTCCACCAGTGCAGATTTTAAAACTGTCACCATTGTCAGGAAGGCATTTTGCCCAGGTTGCAAGTTTAAAAGCCAATTCTTCTGCAGCCCAGTAATATCTTTTTGTATCATATTTATCTTCTATATAAGGTTTGACTCTTGCTGAACCAAAAAAAACCACTGTGTGTTTTACATTGTGTTCATAAAATCTCTTTTCAGGTTCAAGATATTCTGCAAGAATTCGTATTGTTCTTGCTTCTCTTGATTTTAAGAAATCAATATCTTTGTATGCTTTCGGAGCTCTTTTCATTTTTTGCCTCTGTTATTTATTTAGTATTATATAATAGAAAAGCTTATTAGTAAAATGAATATTTTTAATGTATTAAGAATAGTGCTATGATATAATTTTAAAGAAAGTACAGAATCAAGTTCATCATGTTCCAAAGAGAAGCCTTAATGATCTAATATTTAAATCTGGCTAAATTTCTTATAAAATTCGTGTTTGTTCTTCTTAAATTCTATAGCCTGTTTATATAGATCATCAGCGATTTCGGGAAATTGCATTTTTAAAACACTATAACGAGCTTCATTCATTAAAAAATCGATCATATCTGATTTAGGATCTTTTGTTTCATATATAAATGGATGCTTACCCTCTTTGGTCAGTTCAGGATTGTATCTATAAATTGGCCAGTATCCTGAGAGTACAGCATTTTTCTGTTCCTCATATGTTCTTGTCATATCAAACCCGTGTGCAATACATGGAGAGTAAGCAATTATAAGAGATGGTCCTTTATAAGCTTCAGCCTCTAAAAATGCCTTAATAGTCTGATTTGGGTTTGCACCAAGACTTATAGAAGCAACATATATATATCCGTAACACATGCTCATAAGTCCAAGATCCTTTTTACCTGTTCTTTTACCTGCAGATGCAAATTTTGCAACAGATGCAATAGGAGTTGCTTTAGATGCCTGACCTCCTGTATTTGAATAGACTTCAGTATCAAGCACAAGCACATTTATATTTTTATTTGCTGCAAGTACATGGTCAAGTCCACCATATCCGATATCATAAGCCCATCCATCTCCACCAAAACACCAGACTGATCTATCAACAATATAATCCTGTAATTCTATAATCTTTCGTATTATAGGTTTTGATTGTTCATTGGATGTTTTTAAAGCATTTGGAAGTAGATCCTTCACCTTTTGTGCTGCTGATTGTGAATCTTTATCTGTTTTTTTCCATAATTCAAGGCTTTTATTTAATGCTTGTTTGAGTTCATTATTTACTTCAGCTTTAAGAAGTTCTTTAATATTGTTTTTCAATTGTTTCCTGTTTGAATCAACGGCAAGTCTCATACCAAATCCATACTCTGCATTATCTTCAAATAATGAATTTGCCCAGGCCGGACCTTTCCCTTGTTTTGTCTTTGTATATGGCATAGTTGGGAAAGTACCGCCATATATTGATGAACATCCTGTTGCATTAGCTATGAGCATTCTATCACCAAATAATTGAGTTGCTAATTTAACATAAGGGGTTTCTCCGCATCCAGCACATGCACCTGAAAATTCAAAGAGAGGAGTTTTGAATTGAG
>JAUWQW010000058.1 GCA_030610885.1 Candidatus Aminicenantota bacterium
ACAGCTCCAGACCTACAAGCAGGCAATCCCCAACCTTTTTATTTATAATGGTTTTTTGGTTATTTCTGATGGATTGGAAGCTAAAGCAGGAACACTATCTTCCGGATTTAGCCGTTTCACGGCCTGGAAAACATCTGACGGGCATGTTGAAGCATCACCACTTATCGGGCAACTTGAAACTCTGATTAAAGGTATGCTAAACAAAAAAACATTGTTAGATCTTATTCGACATTTCATTGTATTTGAACAATCAAAAAAAGAAGATAATGAATCCGCAATAATAACAATACAAACTGAAAAAAAACTGGCAGCTTACCATCAATATTATGCTGTAAACTGGGCAGTTGAATCAACATTAAGAGCATCCGGATTCTTACTAAATAAAGCTGAAAAATCATATGCAAGTATGGTTATGGAATCACCAGCAAATTATGGACTCCCAGATGTTAAAAAACAGCCAGTAGGTGACAGAAAAGGTGGTGTTGTCTGGCATACGCAGGGAAGCGGGAAATCCCTATCTATGGTTTTTTTTGCCGGAAAAATTACTTTATTAATGAATAATCCAACAATTCTTGTAATTACTGATAGAAATGATTTGGATGATCAACTATTTGCTACATTTGCAGGCTCAAAACAACTTCTCAGACAAGAGCCGGTCCAAGCAGATAGCAGAGACCATATAAAAGAGCTACTTAAAGTTGCTTCAGGTGGGGTAGTCTTTTCAACTATTCACAAATTCCAGCCAGATGAAGGAAATGTATTTGAAAAATTATCAGACAGAAGAAATATTATTGTCATAGCTGATGAAGCTCATCGTACACAGTATGGCTTTAAGGCCAAGACTATTGATGAAATAGATGAAAATGGTAATATAATTGGGAAAAAAACTGTTTATGGATTTGCAAAATACCTAAGGGACGCCCTTCCTAATTCCACATACATTGGGTTTACAGGTACACCAATAGAAAGTACAGATATAAACACTCCGGCTGTGTTTGGAAATTATGTTGATATTTATGATATTGCACAATCTATAGAAGATGGGTCGACTGTTAAAATTTTTTATGAAAGTAGGCTGGCAAAAATCAGCCTTAGTGATGAAGGGAAAAAGCTTGTCGCTGATTTTGATGATGAACTTAAAACTGATGAACTTGCTGAAACACAAAAGGCAAAAACGAAATGGACTCAATTGGAAGCACTTATAGGAAGTGAAAACCGAATAAAACTTATAGCTAAGGATATTACAAATCATTTTAAGGAACGCCATGAAGTTTTTGAAGGTAAGGGCATGATAGTTTCCATGTCTCGACGAATAGCGGCAGAATTATATAGGGAAATCATTAATCTCAATCCTGATTGGCATAATGATGATTTAAAGAAAGGCGTCATAAAAGTGGTTATGACTTCTGCATCTTCAGATGGTCCGGAAATATCAAAGCACCATACGACAAAGGATCAACGAAGAGTCTTGGCAGATAGAATGAAATATCCGGAAGATGAACTGAAATTAGTGATTGTTCGTGATATGTGGCTTACTGGTTTTGATGTTCCTTCGCTACATACGATGTACATAGACAAACCTATGAGAGGCCATACCCTTATGCAGACAATTGCACGAGTGAACCGGGTTTATAAAGATAAACCAGGAGGTTTAATTGTCGATTATCTCGGCATTGCATCCGATTTAAAAAAAGCCCTATCATTCTATTCAGATAGCGGAGGAAAAGGTGACCCTACAATTGTTCAAGGACAAGCGGTTCAAATGATGCTTGAGAAATTAGAAGTTGTTTCCCAGATGTTTTACGGTTTTTCTTATGAGGAGTATTTTAAAGCGGATACATCGAGAAAGTTATCAATAATTCTTGAGGCTGAGGAGCATATATTAGGTCTTGAAAATGGTCGAAAAAGATATATTGACGAGATAACGGCTTTATCAAAAGTATTTGCCATTGCAATACCTCACGAGCATGCAATGGATGTAAAAGATAAGGTTGCATTTTTTCAGGCTGTTAAATCCAGATTAACAAAATTTGATAGCACAGGGTTAGGCAGAACAGATGAGTGGATCGAAACTACGATAAGGCAAGTTATCGATAAAGCACTAGTAACAGAGCAAGTGATAGATGTTTTTGATGCTGCAGGTATTAAAAAACCGGACATATCAATTCTTTCAGAAGAATTTCTTTTAGAAGTTAAGAATATGGAACATAAAAATATTGCTTTGGAAGTTCTGAAGAAACTGCTCAATGATGAAATAAAATCAAGGACTAAAAGGAATCTTGTACAAAGTAAATCTCTAATGGAAATGCTTGAAAATTCTATCAAAAGATATCACAATAAAATTTTAACTGCAGTGGAAGTTATTGAAGAACTGATTAAACTTGCCAAGGAAATTCAAAAGATGGATAAAGAGCCAGAGGAAATGGGCTTATCTGATAATGAATATGCCTTCTATACAGCAATTGCAAATAATGATAGTGCACGAGAGTTAATGGGAAAAGAGAAATTGAGGGAATTGGCAGTTGTATTGTTTGAAAAAGTAAAGGCCAATGCTTCCATTGACTGGACAATCAAAGAAAGCGTAAAGGCAAAATTAAAGGTCATTGTAAAGAGAACATTACGTAAGTATGGCTATCCACCGGATATGCAGAAATTGGCAACTGAAACAGTTTTGAAACAAGCTGAACTCTTAGCCAGCGAATTGGCCGCATGAATAATAAACTTGGGGTCAGGTCTTTCATTTTAGCATTAATTTTGAGTTTTAAGTTTTGTAAAAAATAGGGACACATCCTATTTTTTGATTCTTGTTCACCCTTTCTTTCTTCTCTTAAAACAAGCTTTATCCAAGAATCTTTAATTTTAAAAACTGTTTTTAATGTCATAAAGGTAAATAGAATAAGTGTCCCCTTTTCCCTTTTATACATTTGATACCATTACTATAACATGATAAAATGACCGGATGAATGGACAGAGAAGAGAGAACATAAAACCTGGATGCAAAGTTGTAATTGTTTTAAAGAAGGATCAGAGAAGCGGTCGGTTAACCGAGGGCATCGTCAAAGATTTATTAACCAAGTCACTGGTTCACTCACATGGAATAAAGGTCCGATTAACCAATGGTCAGGTTGGCCGTGTCAAACAGATCCTGGAGTAACTTTATCAGTTCTTGGGGTCAGGTCTTTCATTTTAGCGTTAATTTTGAGTTTTAAGTTAAAAAAAGTGAAGGGTAAATGGGTAGATGAGTGGATGTGGAAGAAGCATTCAGCGTTCAGCAATCAGCAAAAATAGGGCGAATTGCCATTCTCCTCAACATTTCGACTTATACTTAAACTGATAAAGGAAAACTATTCAACTAATCAACTATTAGTCCATTTAACCAGTAAACAGTGATGAGTAGATGGGTGGATGAGTGGATGTGGAAGAAGCATTCAGCGTTCAGCGTTCAGCAATCAGCAAAAACAGTAATGTGTAGGGGCGATTCTATGTAATCGCCCGATTAAAAATAATATCAGAAATAAAAACATACATATCGGCACTTGACATTTTAATTTTAAAAGTTGAAAAAAGATACATAATGATGTATATATGTATATATGTATTGGAGAGAAAAATTATGAAGAGATTAAATATTACAATTGACGAAGAGTTATATGAAAAGGCGAGAGCTATGGCTTTTTTTAGAAAGGAGAGCATATCTGCGATAATTAGAAAATCTTTAAAAGATTGGGTGGAAAATAAAATGGAAAAAAAAGAGATGTTATTATTGTCTGTAAGTGATGAGAAAGAAATTTCAGAGATACTTTCAAAAGATAAGTTTATTTCATTTGATGAGACAAAGAAAATTCTCGATTTATGAAAATATATTACAGTAAAACAAGCATAAAGCACTTGCAGAAGATCAAAAAAGATGTTGTAAAAAACATTGTGGAAAGTATTGAAAAATTGCCCTTTAAAGGTGATATAAAAAAAATGAAAGGTAATAAAATTAAAAACATATTTAGATTGAGAATAGGTAAGTACAGGATTATATATTCATTTGAAAAGGATATTGTTAAGGTGATCAAAATTGATACAAGGGGAGATGTCTACAAGTAAAAAGGCAAAAGTAAAAAGAACTAATAAACTATTCAACCAGTCAACTATTAGTCTATTCAACCAATTCTCAGCATTCAGCCATTTTTTTACCAAATCCCAGCCCCAAATCATAGATCCTACTTCCTATCTCTCACAACTTCAATGACAAAAAATATCTTACAGATACAGCATATTTAGTCCATAATTCATAACAATATAATAAACAAAAACTAAAATCTCCTAAAAAAAGGCAAAAATAACAAAAAAAACGTAAAAAATCAAATTATAGCTTGACTTTCAGTTTTTTTTCAAATAGAATTTTGCCGGAGGGTATAATGAACAAAAATGAATTAGTTAAATCAATTGCTGACAAAGCAAGCCTCAAAGTTTCAGATACTGAAAAATTAGTCAATTCTTTCATTGACACAGTATCAGGTGAGCTAAAAAAAAAAGGTAAGGTAACTCTGGTTGGATTTGGGACATTCTGTATTTCTCACAGAAAACAGAGAATAGGCGTAAATCCCAAAACAGGAGAAAAACTTACCATTAAAGCAAAAGATGTTCCTGTATTTAAACCAGGAAAAGCTTTAAAAGAATCTATAAGATAACATTTAAATCAATATTCCCTTACACTAACCTTTTGGAATATTCTTTTTAATGGTGTTATAAGTTTTTGTAATTTATATTAAACAAATATGAATAATTTTTAAAGGTTGTGTAAGGGAAATAATTGTATCCATACTTTTTATAAGGTATCTAAAAAAAACATAAAGTTTAAATACAACCCTTTTTTAGCAATCAGTAAACTTCAATCTCAACAGGAGAACTTTTAATAACAATCTGTTTTCTATCTTTTGAATAAGCATTAATACTATTTATTGTAAAATTATATTTACCTCTTTCTGAAAATTTTATTTTAATTCGAGCAAGAATACTACTTTTTACAGGTTTATCTAAAAAAGAATAACCTAAATCAAAGGAGTTCTCTGAATAATTTTTTAAAATCTTCACATTATCGCTCTCAAAAAAATCTGTTCTTACTTCATCTATTACTGCTTTGCTCCCTGAAACTGTCCCACCAATTGAAAGTGATGAAATCTCTGAATTAGAATTTATTCTAATTGTAAATAAAGAATCTTTATTAATTGCAACTCTTTTTCTAGATGGAGAGATTATTAATAAATTTAGATTATTTCTTCTTGATTCACTTAACACTGGAGATGATGGACTTGCAGATGGTTTACTCGAACTTCCAACATTTGTATTTAAATTTTCCCATATTGGATCTAAATCACCTCTATCTAAATCTATTTTTCTTATTATCCTTGGAGTTATAGAAAAAATTAGGTCTGTTTGTTTAATTTTTTTCTCAGAATTTCCAAATAATTTTCCCAGGATTGGAATTTTTGACATAATAGGAATCCCACTTAAAGAACCTCTGACTTCATCTCTTATAAATCCACCAATTATATTTGTTTCTCCCTCTTTTAATCTAATTACACTCTCCAATTCCCTTTTGCCCAAAATAGGGAATTCATTAATATATGCAGAAACAAAGTTCATAGTTATTTTCATTTTCAATGTCACTTCATTGTTTGCATGAATAAAAGGAGTTAATTTTAACTCAATTCCAACATTTTTATAATTATAACTTGTTACAGGTGAATTATTGACACCTCCAGCTGCCATAGCTTGCCATTGAGTTTGAGGTATAGGTATTTCATCACCTACCATAAATTTAATTTCCTGGCCATTAATTCCTCTCAAATTTGGTTTTGCTAAAATTTTATTATTATCATCAGTTTCAAGAAAATTCATCGCTATTGTTGGAATTGTCATAAAGAAGTTTGTATCCTTAAGTCTATTGAAATTAACTCTCGAACTTACAGCACCATCTGTATCTTCAGTACCTGCTGATAAAATGAATGAATTAACTCCAAAATCAGACCCGATTTTTCTTAACAAATTTCTGTTTATTTCAAGTATTTCAACATCAATTGCAACTTCACTATTTTCTTTATCAATCTGACTTAGAAATCTTTCAATATCTTTCAAAGTCCTCTCTGAAGCTTTAATTATTATAGAATTCAGATTGGGATCATCCTGTACCATAACCCGTTGATCTCTAAAAACAGTTATAACCAGTTTCTTTGCATCTTCTGCTTTTATATTGGATAAATAAAAAACCTTAATACCCCTTATACCAAAATATCTTTTTTTAAATGTTGTATTTGAATATATAAGAATAGAAGAACTATCAATAATTCTATATGTTGCATTTGAAATCAAACATAATTGATCCAAAAACTCATAAAACCCGATTTTTTTTATCTCAATTGAATAAACAAAATCTCTAAAATCTTTATCAAAAAGAACATTTATATTGTAAGACCTGCCAAAAATCTTAAATATCTTTGTAATAGGCGTGTTTCTTAAATCCAAGCTTATTTTCTCCTTTGTATCAATATTTAATTTAACAGGAGATTTAATAGTAGATTTGAATATTTTTTGCTTTTTCACTTTCTGAGGATTCAAATAAGAGTCAAATTCATCCTTCAATTTTTTATTATTTGGGAACAGATTTAAAGAAATTTTATATTGATCAATCGCCTTATCCTTTTTTTTTGCTTCTTTAAAATTTCGTGCAAGAGAAAGATGATAATAATAACTATTTAATTTTGCCTTAAACAGTAGTGTTTTAATCTCCATACTTTCGGGATATTTTATTGCCAATTTTTTACAATATTCAAGCTTTTTATCATAATCTCCAATTCTATTTAAATCAGATATTCCTTTTATTTTTTTAGAATTATAAGCACAACTATTTAATAAAATAATTAATGTAAAACTCAATATAATAGACAGAATTATACAAAATTTATTTTCCTTCATTATTTACTCCCTTCAATGAAATGTTAAAATCCATAGAATCAACCTCAATCAAAACCATGTTTTTATCTATTTTAATGATATTAATCTTATCTAATATTACATCTCCATTTCTAACAATATAAAATTCTCCATTTACACTCAAAAGAGCATAAATTTGATTTTTTTTAAATACATAACCCTCAAAAAACACACTATTCTGAATTTCATTCTCCAGATTTTTCTTTATTTCATTCTTCTTAGCTGGAACTTTAAGCTTATCTTGTAATTCCTGAGTAGCCTTTCCTATTTTTGATTTATTAGGAATGAAAATATTTCTCTTTACATGAAAACCAGGCTCTTTCTTTTTCAATTTAGATACTTTAATTATTTCTCCATTTAGAAAATTAAAAAAACTTAAAATAATAATCATTAAGAGAATAATCTTACCTGACAAAATACCCCCCCATAGAAAATTTACCCATTATATCAGATTTTGTTTTTTTTAATTGAATATTCTTAAAAAAGATCATCTTTTCTCTTTTTGCAATTTCAAAAATGAATTTTTTTAAATTTTCATAGGATCCTATTAAATCAAAATCCATCGATATTTCAACCTTTCCTTTAAATAAGCTTTTTATTTTATATTCAAATCTAAATGAATTTAAGTCATTGTCTCTAAAAAAGGCTTTTAGTTCATTTTTGAAATCAGAAAATTTACTGAATTTTATTAAATACTTTTTTTCAAATTTAGAATAAGTATCATCTATCTTCTCCCACTCTTTAAGAGATTTTTCTAATTTTAAAAACCTTTCTTCCCTATTTTTCAAATCATTTAATTCTGATTTAAATCTTTTTATAGAAATCTTCTCAATGGAATAGTATGTTAGAGAGAAAAGAAAAAATAATAGAGATACACAAAAAAATCCAACTAAAACATAAGTTAAGTAATTAATTTTTTTCATCTTCAATTTTCAAAGTTAAATTAGCTCTGTAAGTTCCATCTATCTCTTTTTCATCTTTTATATTTAAATTATACATAGAAAATCGTCTAAAAACATCAATTGATTTTGAAAAAGGATATGCTACAATATTTATCTGGACAAATGATTTAGAATCATTACTTATTTTAATTTCATTTATATAAACACCTTCTGGCAATAAATTTTCTAAAACATTTAGCTTTTTTAAAAAAGAAAAACTTTTTTTTGTTATTAATAAATTTGAAAAAGCTACTTGCTTGTTCCATTTGCTTTTTATCTCATTTATCTTTCTATTATAGCCCTTTGATTTATTTAAAATGTTATCTGATCTTGATTTAAACTGCTTTAATTCTATTATTTCCTTTTGCTTTTTTTTAGTATTGTGTGATAAATTTCTGATTCCAAACACAAAAAATGAAACCGATATTATAACAACCAGTATAGAAAAAATTGTAAATTTGACAGAATCAATTTTTTTATCTTTTGCAATATTATATTTAATCTTTTTCATTTTTTATGTTGGTAAAAGCAAGCTCTTTTCATTATTTACATTTATTTCCATTATATTCTCAGTTGATAATTCTATCCGGATTTGGTTCAAATCAATATCAGATCCATCTGTAACAATTGAATATGTATGAAACTCTTTTGAATAATTTTCTCTGACAAAATTTATTGTTTTCAAAATCTCTTTAAGCAAATCGCTATCTTTCTCTATTACAAATTTTCTAATGTAAAATGGAACTGAATTAGTTTGAAAAAGAAGAATCGATAGTTTGCCATCTATTTCAAGAAAAAAATCTGGTGATATTTTCATTTTAGAAATATTACTAAGAATCTCTATAGTCGAATTCCCAATATATATAAGACTAATATTATTCTTTTCGAACAATTTTTCTATTTTATCTTTAAAACTCTCTTTAAAAAGAATAGATAATATCTTTTTTTTATTCAGTCTAAAATAACTATGCTTATACTGTTCAATATTTTCAGGGAAAACCTTTCCTAATCTCCATTCAATAATATCTCTTCTTTGAACTTCATTAAAAGGAAGTTTATCAAACTCAAAAATGTTAAAAATGAAATTCCTGGAATTTAAAATAATTCCAGTTTCAACTTCTAATAATTCTCTTTTAATATCCAGAAAATCATAGGTGTTCAAATCTAAAATACTTAAATTTTCAATTGTTTTTGTTTTTTTTAAACTTCCTCTTATGGTCAGGAAAATATCAATATGACTTTCACCAGCATAAATGTATTGAAAAGGCTTTTTAAAACCTAAAAAAAATTCAGCTATACCCATTCTTTTACTGTAACCCTATTTAGTTCCTCCAATGAAGTAACACCTGCTTTTACTTTTTCCAATCCATTTTTTCTAAGAGGTTCCATACCTCCTCTCATAGCAACTTTTTTTATCTCAGATGTTGGCTTTTTATCAAGTATCATCTCCTTTATTTCATCTGTTAATTCCAAAATTTCTCCAATTGCAGTTCTTCCTAAATAACCAAACCCAGAACATCCCTGACATCCCTCTGCTTTATATATTTTAAAGTCAACTCTATTTTTCTGAATTCTATTATATAGAAGTTCTTCTTCATCAGGTTCATAAATTTTTTTACATTCAGGGCATAATTTTCTGACAAGTCTTTGAGCAATAATACAGTTTAATGAAGATACAAAACTATAAGTATCAACTCCCATGTGTATAAATCTTCCAAGAACATCAAAAACATTATTTGCATGCACTGTTGTGAAAACAAGATGACCGGTAAGAGCTGACTGAATTGCAATTTGAGCTGTTTCAGTATCTCTAATCTCTCCAACCATAATTTTATCAGGATCATGTCTTAAAATAGAACGAAGACCCCTTGCAAAAGTCAATCCCTTTTTTTCATTAACTGGAATCTGTGTTACTCCATCAATTTGATACTCAACAGGATCTTCAATTGTAATTATTTTATCCTCAGGAGTTTTTATTTCATTCAATGCAGCATAAAGACTCGTAGTTTTACCACTTCCTGTAGGTCCAGTCACAAGAAACATTCCATAAGGCTGTCTTATATAATAGTTGATTTTTTCAATAAGAGAATCAGAAAACCCCAACTTCATTAAATCTAACTCCCCAATATTTTCGGTAATCATCTCTCTATCAAGAATTCTAATAACCGCATTTTCACCATAAATACTTGGCATTATTGAAACTCTAAAATCAATTGTCTTATGTTTAAATCTCATCCTGAATCTTCCATCTTGAGGAATTCTTCTTTCAGCAATATTAAGTTCAGAAATAACTTTTAGCCTTGTAATTATTGGTAAATGGTAAATCATATCAAGGGGTTCCATAATCTGGTGTAATATTCCATCTAGTCTGAACTTTATTATAACAGAATGAGCATGAGCCTCAATATGAATATCCGAAGCTTTCTTATTTACAGCAGAAAAAACAATATTATTCAACAGTTTAATAACAGAATCATCTTCTTCAGTAATTGTTTCAATTGTTAAAGCTTCTTCTTCTAAACTTTCAATATTCTTTTTTGAGAAAAAAGTCTCAGTCTTTTCTTTAAGTACCTTTGTAAAAGTATCACTTCTTTTTAAAATTCTCTCAATATCATCTTTTTTTGCCTTTAAAGGCAATACCTTTTTTTGAATAAAATTTTCTATCATCGTAATCTTATCCAAATTTTTCGGATCAAACATGGCAATTTCAATTGAATTAATCTCTTCATTTAATGGAAAAAAAATGTTCTTTATCATAAACTCAGCAGGAAATCTCTCTAATAGATCATAATCGATTTTAATGCTTGAAAGGTTCAATTTCTGTGTCATCTTACCACCTGAACTGATTGAAAGATTGGTAAATAAATTGAGATCAACATAAATCCGACAACTAACCCCAATACAACAATAATAATTGGTTCAATAATAGAGACCAAAGAGTTGATCTTAGTATCAATCATACTTTCAAAAAAATCTGCACTTTTATCTAAAACATCTTTTAAATTACCCGAAGATTCACCCACTCTTATAATTTCAGTCATAAGTCCAGGAATCACATCAATGTCACTAAGAGCATCAGACAATAAATTTCCTTTTTTTATTTTTTCTGGGACATCTTTTACTTTTGAGAACAAATATTCATTTGAAAAACTCTCAATCGCAATTTCCACTGATTCAGGTACTGGGATTCCTCCTGAAATCAATATAGAAAGAGTTCTTGAAAATACTGCCATTGAATTTTCGCGAATAATTTTCCCTATAAAAGGAATTTTTAACTTTAGATAATCAAAAATAATCACTTTTTGATTAAATTTTTCGACAAATTTTAAAGAAGCATATATAATAAAAAATATAAAAAATAGACTCAAAATATTTTCCTTTAACCAATCAGAAACAGAAATAAAAATTACTGTAATTGCTGGCAATTCAGCTTCAAAACTTTCAAAAAAAGAAGAAAATTTGGGAATCACAACAACCATAATTACAAAAACAATTAAAATCATAAAAATAAAAAGGCATAATGGATAAGAAAGGCTGGATATTGTTTTCCTTTTAATATTATTAATTTTTCCCAGATATATATTAAATTTTTCAATTATTGATTCTATAGCACCACTTTTTTCACCTGCTAATATTGATGCCCTATATATTTTATAAAAGGGTATTTTGGTTGAATGAAAAGCATCTGAAATTTGAATTCCATTTTGAATATCAGACTCCGCTTTTAACAATATTTCTTTAAAATTACTCTTTTTCATATTAGTTAGGATAACTTCCAAAGCATTTATGAAAGAGGTTCCAGATTTCAGAAGAACAACCATCTTTTGATTAAAAAGTAAAAATTCCGAATACTTAATTTTTCTCGAAAACAATCTAAATGTAGAAAGATTTTTAAAATAAAGCCTTTTTACTTTAATTAATTTTTTATTTCCATTTTTAAAGCTACTTTTTAAACCATTTTTATTTTCATTAAATATTATCTTATCATTAAAATTCCCATCTTCATTAACAAAAACACACTTATAATAAGGCATTAAAGAGAGATACTCCCTATGAAATATTCTTTTAATATATCCGGTATTAAAATTTTTCCATTTTTAAGTTGATAATTCTCCATAATTGCGGCAACTGTCCTCCCAAGAGCAAGTCCTGAACCATTTAATGTATGAACAAAAGATTTCTTTCCCTCAGAATCTATATATTTTATTCTTGCTCTCCTTGCTTGAAAATCTTCAAAATTTGAACAGGAAGATATCTCAACATAATTATTTCTAGCTGGCATCCACACATCTATATCATATGTCTTAGCAGATGAAAAGGACATATCACCACTACAAAGCAAAACAACTCGATAGTGTAGATTCAATTTTTGCAAAATAGATTCTGCATCATGAGTAAGCTTTTCTAGCTCATCATAAGAAGTACTTGGAGTACACATTTTTAAAAGTTCTACCTTATTAAACTGATGTTGCCTTATTATTCCCCTAATGTCTTTACCATGAGAACCTGCTTCACTTCTAAAACATGGTGTGTATGCAACATATTTCTTAGGAAGCTCCTCCTCTTTCAAAATTTCATCCCTGTGAATATTAGTGAGCGGAACTTCAGCAGTAGGTATGAGATAAAGGTTGTAATCTTCCACTTTATATAGGTCTTTTTTAAATTTCGGCAAATTCCCAGTTCCAATAAGACTTTCATCATTTACCATAAAAGGAGGGATAGTCTCTATATAACCACTTTCTTTTGTATGAGTTTCAAGCATAAAATTAATTAAAACTCTTTCAAGTTTTGCAAGAGTTCCAAAAGAGAGAGAAAATCTAGAACCAGATATTTTGGCTGCTCTATGTAAATCTAGAAAAGAATTTATTTCGCCCAATTCCCAATGTGGTTTAGGAGTAAAATTAAATTCTGGCTTTTGCCCCCATTCTCTAACAACTACATTTGCAGACTCATTTTCACCAATTGGTACAGAATCGTCAAATAAATTAGGGAAATCAAGTAACAAATCTTCGAATTTTTTTTTAACACAATTCAAATCTTTTTCAATAATAGAGATATATTTAGATAATTCAACAGATTCTTTCTCCAAATCCTCAGTATTCAAATTTTTTCTTTTTAGAACTCCAATTTCTTTAGCAATCTTTTTTTTTTTGCTCTTTATATTCTCAGATTTAGTTATTAATTCTCTTCTTTTATTATCAATTTCTAAAAATAATACATCATCAAAATTTACCTTTTTTGCTTTGACCTTTCTTTTTACAAATTCAAGATTATCTCTAACAAAATTCAAATCCAGCATAAAATTATTATATCATATAGCTAATTTGTGTGCAAAGTATACCCTTCTTATACTAAATACAAATAAAAAATTCAAATATTAGAGATTTTAACTCTATTCCACATATTTGAGAAAAATATTTCTTGTTTCTTTTATCAAATCATTTATATTATCTTTTGTATAAGTTTTTGTAGAGATTGGTCTTTCAAAAATACATTCAACTTTTCCAGGCTTTATTATCCAGTTTCCTCTTCTTTTTATTCTGTAACTCCCTCTTTGAATTACTGGAAGTATATCCAGGCCTGATTCAAGAGCAAGCAAAAACCCTCCTTTTTTAAATTTTCCCAGTTTTCCATCAAGAGTTCTTGCACCTTCAGGTAAAATTACTACAGAAATTCCCTTTTTGCTTTTAATCAGTCTAACAGCTTTTTTTAAGGATTCAATGGCCTTCCTCCCCTTTTTTCTGCTTATGGGAATATGCCCTATCCTCCTTATTACCCATCCATATACAGGCCATTTAAAATGGCTTTCCTCTTCAATCCCTCTTGCCCTACCCTTAAAACAGGCATAAATCATAAAGGGATCAAACATGTTTACATGGTTCATCATTACAATATATTGTTTCTTATAATCATAATTCTCCTGATTCCTGGTACTGACTTGTATACCCATGATAAACATAATTAATTTACAGCCAAATCTTACACTCTTTTCAAAAACACTCCCTTGAAAAAAAACTCCTATAATCAAAATAAATAATGCCCATAAAAAAAAGGTAACCAGACCAATAACCCAGACAAAACCAGAAAACAGAATTTCCAGAACCCTTTTCATATCAATATTTTTAATTTTTGAGGTAAAACTCTTAATTTCAAAGGAGTCTTCCCTAAAAGCTCACCATCTGCCATTAAAAGGAGCTGAGGCTCTGAATATAATTCAATCTCAGACCCCGTAAAAACCCTGACCTTTTTATGATCTATATGTTTACCTTTAAACAATCTTATTAAAACTGCTAGGCTGTAACCAAAAGAACCTAGAAATTTCAACCTTTCATTGGTCAGTTTTAAAATATCAGAAATCAGTCCAGCTCCAAGAAGATTTAAACAATATTTTTTTACCTGATCTTTATTTTCAAAGTAAGAAAATTCAATCACATCAACATCACGACTCTTTCCCATAAAAATCAAATCAAGAATCTTTTCGTATGAAATCTCTGTGAAATCTCTTAAAAAAGAATTGCCTGTTCCAGCTGGAAGCATCCCAAGTTCAATTTCAGGGTCAATTACCCCATGTTCAAATATCCCATTAATAATCTCAAAAGACGTGCCATCACCACCTATTGAAATAAATCTCTTATATCCCTCTTTTAATGCATTCCTGATTATACTATAAACATGACCAGGATATTTTGAAATCTCAATCTTAAGGTTCTGTATTCTTTTTTCAAAAACAGAGCAAGTCGAATCAAACCTTTTCTTCCCCCCACCTTTTCCTGCTACAGGGTTGAGTATAAGAAGTGTCTTACGATCTTTTATCATGTAAAAATCTCTTTTTGAACAAATCAAATGATACAACACGATATGCAGGATTGTAATTTTTCTTATATTCCATTGAATGATGAAATGGTGCATATTGATTGTCTTTCATCTTTAAAATAATATTTTTTAAGGAATTTTTACTGAAAGGTATACAACCCTGTTTTTGAAATTCCAGTAAATAATCACAATAATCATCTAATTTTTTAATTGATTCGTCATAATAATTCGCAGTTTTTAGCATAATTTCAAACAAATCATCTATATCCCACCCTTTTGCTTTATAAGATCTTAAATTTACCCTGACAAATTCCCTTTCAGGAGAAATATCTTCATATAAAGGTTCAGAATCCGAAGCTTCTATATTTTTAAATTCATATTTTAAATATTTATAAGCTTTTGATTCATCTTTAAGCAAGTGTTTATTCCCCATTGCTGCTTGATAAACAATTTTAAACAAATCATAGATCTCCATTTTAGGATACCTATTGAATTGAGTGATTATTATATCTTTAAGTTTCACTTTCTCATTTTCACATAAAGCAAAATCGTTACACAAAATAAAGAATACAATAAACAACAAAATTAGTTTTTCTCTTACATATACCATAATCTATAATATACTAAAAGATCCCCAAAAAAAAGGGTGAATATTAAAACCACCGATCTTTTATTAGAAATTCTATTAGAATAGTGTATAATATCCTATGAAAAAATCAAAAATTACTTTGAAAGCATTTCAAATTTTATTTTTATGTTCTTTTGTTTTGGTTTTTACCTTTTGTAACAAATGTAAAAAAAATACAGCAAACGATATCAAGGAGGTTGCTGAAAAACATAAGGCTAAAGCCACAGTAGAAAACAACCCTTTTTTTAAGGATTATGACACTCCCTTCAATGTACCCATATTTTCTAAGATTAAAGAAGCCCATTATATGCCTGCCTTTAAAAAGGGAATGAAATTAGAGAAGCAGGAAATTAATGCTATTGTTAACAATCCAGAAGAACCAACCTTTAAAAATACCTTAATTGCTTTAGAAAAGACCGGTGAATTGCTCTCTAAAGTATCTGCTGTATTCTGGCACATGAACAGTATCGATACCACAGATGGTATTCAAAAAATCGCCAAAGAAGTCACCCCCCTGCTCAGTAAACACGAAAATTTCATTGCCCTAAATGATGGACTATTTCAACGGATTAAGGCTCTATATCAGAAGAAAAACAAACTCAGTCTAAATGACCAGGAAATGAGACTATTGGAAAGAACCCATCTGGGATTTATAAGAAGTGGTGCAGACCTTAAACCAGAGGATAAAGAAAAGGTTAAAAAGATCAATGAAGAAATGTCCAAGATAGCTCTGCAATTCAGAAATAACCTCCTTAAAGAGACCAATAACTTTAAAATGTTTATTGATAAAAAAGAGGACCTAGCAGGTTTACCTCAAAATCTAATTGATGTTGCTGCTGAAGTGGCCAAAAAAGCTGGTTATAAAAGCAAATGGGCATTTACCCCTCACAAACCCAGCTGGATACCCTTTTTACAAAACTCACCTAAAAGAGAGCTTCGTGAAAAGTTATACAAAGGTTATATTATGCGGGGAGATAATAATAATAAATACGACAACAAGAAACTGATTGCCAAACTTGCTTCCTTAAGGGTGCAAAAAGCTAATATCATGGGCTATAAAACCCATGCCGATTACCGATTGAAAATTAATATGTCCAAAAAACCGGAGAATGTTTACAAACTGCTCAATCGCCTGTGGGAACCTGCTTTAAATATGGCTAAAAAAGAAGTCAAAGAGATGCAGGCTATCATTGATAAAGAGGGAGGAAATTTCAAACTTGCATCCTGGGACTGGTGGTATTATGCTGAAAAGGTACGAAAAGAAAAATATGCCCTAGATGAGAGTAAATCAAAACCCTATTTTGAAGTAAATAATGTAAGGGAAGGTGCTTTTTATTTAGCTAATAAATTATATGGTATTACCTTCACTGAATTTAAAGATCTCCCAAAAGCCCATAAACATGCCAAAGCCTTTGAAGTCAAAGAAGTTGATGGTACACATATTGGCATATTGTATACCGATTACTTTTACAGAGAGAGTAAGAGGAGTGGTGCCTGGTGTGGAGATTTTCAAGGTTATTCTAATATTGAAGGTAAAACCAAGTATCCTATAATTTATAATGTATGCAATTTCCCTCAACCGGTTGGTGATACACCTTCACTGTTAAGTTTTGATCAAGCATCAACCCTCTTTCATGAATTCGGTCATGCTTTGCATTCATTATTTAATCGTACTACTTATCCAGGTATTTCCTGGGTTGCTAGGGATTTTGTTGAACTTCCCTCACAAATTATGGAACACTGGTGTGCAGAACCAGAAGTACTTAGAGTATATGCCAAACATTATAAAACTGGTAAATCCATCCCTCAGGAGTTGATTGATAAATTACAAAAGAGTAGCCATTTTAACCAGGGTTTTGTCACAGTCGAGTATTTGGCTGCTGCTCTGCTGGACATGAATTATCACACTTTAACCGACGCCAAAGAAGTTGATACTCTTAAATTTGAAAATGATTATTTTAAAAAGATTGGATTGATTCCTGAGATTATTTCCCGTTATAGAAGCACCTATTTTCAGCATATTGTTGGTGGATACGATGCTGGTTATCATGCCTATATCTGGGCTGAGGTCCTTGACTGCGATGCCTTTGAAGCTTTTAAAGAGACCAGTTTGTTTGATAAAAAAACTGCAGAATCTTTCCGTAAAAATATCCTGGCTAATGGTGGAAAAGAAGATGAAGCAGTCATTTACAAGCGCTTCAGAGGAAGAGATGCTAAAATTGACGGTCTATTGAAGAAAAGAGGATTAAAATAACCTAATAGCAAAAGGGATAAAAAGATGTTTTCAAGACTTTTGATTATTTTTATATTTGTACCTTTAGTAGAACTTTTTATGCTTATAAAAGTGGGAAAGATTCTGGGTACTGCAAATACAATTCTTATCGTGATATTAACAGGTATCATGGGAGCTACTTTTGCCAAATCTCAGGGAATTGGAATAATTTCAAAAATCCAAAATTCTCTAAACCAGATGAAAATACCGGGAAATGAATTAATTCAAGGATTAATGATACTGGCAGGCGGCATAATGCTTATTACCCCGGGATTCCTCACAGATTTGTTGGGATTTTCTCTAATCCTTCCTTTCACCAGGAAATTTTATACCAGCCTCTTAATTTCATATTTAAAAAATAAAATCAAATCGGGTCAAAGGCAGCATTATGGGAAACATGATTATAATATGAATGACTTTGACCATGAATCGAATGAGGATTCAGACGACAAACCGGAAATAATGCAGTAATCGTCAGAATAAATGCTCTCTGTCACTTTTCCCCACATTAAAAAGATTACAACCACCGTCCCCCAAATCATTATTCAAGTATGAGATTTGTCTTTCATTACCTTATTTAAATTGTCAAAATTGTCTCTAATAATCTTTGTATTATGATGATCTGGCCCCAACACGGTTTCAAATGTTTTTAGGGCCTTTATAAATAATTCTTTGGCTTCCTGATATCTACCTAAATCCTGATATACCGTTGCCAGATTGGATTGACTAATCGACACACTTGGATGATACTCTCCAAAATTCTTAATAGCCGACTTTAATGCTTTCTCCAATAATTCAGCCGCTTTCTGATATCTACCTAAATCCTTATATACCAACGCCAGATTGGATTGACTAATTACCACACTTGGACGATCTGGACCAAAATTCTTAATTTTCGACTTTAATGCTTTCTCCAATAATTCGGCTGATTCCTGATATCTACCTAAATCCTTATATACCGTCGCTAGATTGGATTGCCGAGTAGCCACCCTTGGATGATACTCTCCAAAATTCTTAATGTCAGAACTTAATGCTTTCTCCAATAATTCAGCCGCTTCCTGATATCTACCTAAATCCTGATATACCGTCGCCAGATTGGATTGTGTTTGTGCAATATATGGATGATTTAGTTCATAATTTTTATTATTCATTTCTAGTGTACTCTCTAATAAATTAGCCGCTTTCTGATATCTACCTAAATCCTGATATACCGTAGCCAGATTG
>JAUWQW010000107.1 GCA_030610885.1 Candidatus Aminicenantota bacterium
TCTTATAGGTGCAACTACACGTACTGGTCTTCTTTCATCTCCATTAAGAGATAGATTTGGAATTTCTATGCACCTTGATTTTTATTCTAAAGAAGAACTAGAGGAAGTTTTATATAGAAGCGCCAGTATTTTGAATGTAAAAATAACAAAAGATTCTGCAAAAGAAATCGCAAAAAGATCTAGAGGAACTCCAAGGATTGCTAATAAATTACTCAGAAGGGTAAGGGATTTTGCACAGGTTGAAGGGGAAGGAATTATAGATTTAAAAATTTGCGAGGTTTCTTTTAAAGCTCTTGGAGTGGATGAAAAGGGCTTTGATGAGATTGATAGAAAAATATTGCTTACTATAATTGAAAAGTTTTCAGGGGGTCCAGTAGGACTTTCTACAATATCAAATGCAATTCAAGAAGAAAAAGATACTATTGAAGATGTTTATGAACCTTATCTGGTTCAACAGGGATATTTAAAAACAACTTCAAGAGGAAGAATTGCTACAGAAAAAGCATACAAGCATTTTAATAAAGTTTTTATAGATAAGCAAAAATCTCTATTTTAAATCCCGGGTTCAAATTTGTTTTCTTAGTAACTTGGTATAATAAAAAAAAATTGATATAATCTAAAAATGAAAAAAGTTATTTTTTTTATGATTTCCCTTAGGCCTAAACAATGGATTAAGAACATCTTTATCTTTGCACCATTGGTATTTTCTTTAAATTTCTTGAAATTTGAGGATGTTAGAAATAGTTTTATTGCATTTGTATTATTTAGTCTTATAACTGGAAGTATTTATATATTGAATGATTGTTTTGACAAAAATTATGATAAAAAGCATCCAAAAAAGAAAAACAGACCAATTGCTTCTGAAAAACTCAGTGTGCGCTTTGCAGTTTCAGGAGCAATTTTCATTATTATATTGGCTTTATTTATGATCTTTAATTTTAGTAAGAATTTTTTTTATATCTCTACCATTTATATTGTTTTAAATATTTTATATTCAGTTTATTTAAAAAATGTTGTAATTTTAGATGTGTTTATAATTGCAACAGGCTTTGTTTTAAGGGTAATAATTGGAGGAGTTATAATTAAAATTGAACTTTCACCATGGATATTGATTGTTACATTTTTACTTTCAATGTTTCTTGGATTTATTAAAAGAAGGCAAGAATTGATTAAAATTAACTGTTTAGAAGCTGATGAAGATAAATCAAGAATTACCCTTAAAAAATATAATCTTTCGTTTTTAGATCAGCTTATTTCAATTACTACTGCTACAACTCTAATATCATACATAAGTTACGTGTTGAATCCTCAAGTACAGGAGAGGTTAAATACAAAACAACTATATTTTACTGTTCCTTTTGTGATTTTTGGTATTTTTAGATATCTCTATTTGACATATACAAAAGATGAGGGAGAGAGCCCGGAAGAGGTTATTTTTACTGACTTACCATTCACATTAAATATTGTTATCTGGGTCTTTGTGTTTATTCTCTTGATTCTTTAAAATTGGATTTAACAGAACTTGAATTAATAAGGAAATTAAATTTTGGGAATCTATCTGAACAGGAGTTGCTTGATGTTTTCTATAAAAATAGAGGTAAATATAGAATTCTTGTTAATCTGATCCAACAACCGAGATTTCCTGAGAAATTTTCTTTGAATATAATTTCAAAATTATTCCCCATAGATTTAATCAATGTAATAAAGAATAAGAGAACAAATCCTTTTATAAGAAAAAAAGCTGAAATTGAATTTACAATGAAATATAAAAAATTTCCATTAGGAGAAAAATTATCTTTTATAAGGGTTGCACCAAACTCTCTTTTAAATTATTTTATTAAGGAAAATGATAAGGGGGTTTTAAAAGCTATACTTACCAATAAAAATTGCTCAGAAGAGGTTATTTTGAAATTCATAAACAGAAGGACTCAAAGATTTAACTTTTATGAAGTGCTTATTTTTACAGATTGGTATAAAAGGCCATCAATAGCACAGGCAATAATTAAAGATATTGAGGCACCGATTAAATTAATTTTGAAATTAATTCCATTTTTAACAAAAAGTCAGCTAAAAAAACTTTATGAACAAGAACATACACATGAAATAATTAAAAAGAATATTGAATATTATTTAAAATCAAAAAAATCTGATCTGATTTAATTATGAAGGAATTTCAATAATAAATCTTGCTCCTTTAGGGGAGTTATCAACTATTGAAATAATACCATTATGTTCTTCTATAATATTATGTGCAATTGCAAGTCCTAAACCTGTGCCTGAACTCTTGGTTGAGAAATAGGGGATAAATAACTTTTGTTTATCTTCATCACTAATGCCAGGACCATTGTCAGCTATTTCAATTCTAACAAATTGGCTTTCTTTAATATATTTTGAGACAATTTCAACAACTCCTTTTTCATTCATTGATTCTATTGCATTATCAATAATATTTACAAAAATCCTCTTGATTTTTTCAGCATCCATTATTATGAATATCGGGATATCAACATCTAAATGTACCTTAAATTCGATATTATTATATATTGATGAGTAAACAGAGATCAGTTTTTCCAATGTTAAATTTATATCCCCTTTTGTGAAGTTAATTTCCGGGAGACGTGCATAATTTGAAAACTCTTCTGCAAGATTTTTGATTGAATCAAGTTCTGGAAGTATTATATTAAGGCTGTCTTCAACAATTTTTCTAAATTTTTCATCTGGTAATTCAATTGATTTTAATATTCGCTGGGAGGATATTTGAATTGGAGTTAATGGGTTTTTTATTTCATGTGCAATTCTCTTTGCAACCTCTCTCCATACAAGCATTCGTTGAGCTTTTATTAATTTAGTAAGGTCTGTTAAAACAACAAGTATTCCTGAGAATTTGTTGTCAATAGGGTTTCTTATCTGTGTGATTTTTATTGCTAAATTTAATATTTTACCACTTATTTTAATATCAACCTCTTTTTCAATTATTTTAAATTTTGTCTCAAATGCTCCTTCTATAATAGAATTTATATCTTTGTAAGGGGTCTTGGATAGGACTTCAGAATAGTGTTTGGTGATACCAGATTTAGTTTGTAAGGCAAGCATTCTTTCAGCTTCTGGATTTATTTCCAATATTTCACCTTTAGAATTTAAGGCAATTACTCCTGTTGTAATGTTCTCAAGTATAGTTTCAGTAATACTTTTTCTTTGTCTTAATTCTATTGTTCTTTTATTAAGATTTTCTCTATTTTCCTTTAAATCTGATACCATTCTATTAAATTGATTTATCAAATTATAAAATTCATCTTTGGTTGTATAATCGATTTTTATATCTAAATTGCCTTTACTTATTTGAGAGGATGCAGCTACTAATTTGTCAATTGGAACTGTAATACCTTTGGCAAGATAGAAGCCCAACCATGAAGCAGAAAAAATGATCAGAATCGTTATAAAGATAAATAACAAAAAATAGGTTGTTTTTATTGGATCTTTTATTGATTTGGTTTGTATATATTTGTTAGCCATTGAAGAAAGTTGTTTTAAATCTTTTATATATCTGTCCGGATAGATTTTACCGATTATTACAAGGATTTTATCTCCTTCTTTAGCATTGAATGAGACACCACTTCGAATTAATTCGCCAATTTTTAATGAATCAATTTTTATAAAAGAACTGCCCCCTAATCCACGATATACAATGTCAAGGGGTAAATTTTTATATTCTTGTAAAGGGATTATTGGATTAAATTTGGACAGTATCTCTTTGTCGTTTCTGTATACATTAACAACATCTAATTTGTATTTGATCATATTTTTTTTCATTGAGTTATTTAAAAATATCCTGTTTTCATATGTGTACATTTGAAGTTGTTTGATCTCATCTGCTATAATAATTGAAAAATATTGTAGATCATCTTTTGATTTTTCATAATAACTGTTATCAAGACCCTCAATTTTATTCATTATAGAATCAATATCAGAACTAAACCACTTTTCAATGCCTCTATCTATTAAGTCAGTTGCAAAAAAGAATAGTAAGAGAGTGGGAATTATTGAAAAGGAGACAAAAAATAGTACTAATTTTTTTTTAAATCTGGTGCCTCTACCGTATTCCTCGCTTTTTTTATAATATAACTTAATTATATTTCTTGTAAGAATAAATAAAAAGGTGAGGCTGAACAATACTATAATTGTCCATAACACAAAGATCAAAGTCTTGCTGCTAACGAAAATTGGTGAAAAATCTTTACTTTCATTAAAGAATATTCTAATTATTACAAAAAAAACGAAAAATATTGCTATTCCAGCAACTATTAATCTTATTCCTTTAATATTGCTCTTTTCCATTATATAATCCCGAAACAAAAAAATGCTTTAAAATTATTTTAGATTTAAATTTACCACTTAATATGGATAAATGTCAAGGACAATGAAATTGACGAATTTGAGAAAGCTTGATATAATAGGGCTTATAAATAGATGCGCCTGTAGCTCAGAGGATAGAGCTTGGGATTCCTAATCCCAGTGCCGCAGGTTCGATCCCTGCCAGGCGCGATTTTTTATGGTTGACTGGACTAATGGTTTATTGGTTGAATGGTTAAAATCAGTTCTGAGTTTAAGTATAAGCTTGAGTTTAAGTTTTAGATTTAGATTGCCTCTAACCTCTAACCACGATTTTATTTTTTTTACCTTGTGAATTATCCATGTGTGGTATATAATAACCTTGTGTTTTATCCAAAAATGGTATAAAACATATGTTAACTTAGGAGGACCTATGAAAAGAGATATAGAAAAAATTTTAAACGAATGGAAATTTGATAAAAACAGATGTCCGTTACTTGTTCGAGGTGCAAGACAAGTAGGTAAAACCTATACAATAACTGAATTTGGTAATACTGAATTTCATGAATTAATTACTATAAACTTTGAACTTAATCCTGAATATAAGGAATGTTTCAAGACTTTTGAACCAGAAAACATCATTGAATGCATATCTCTTCTCATAAATAAGGATATAATAGAGGGGAAAACTCTTCTTTTTTTTGATGAAATACAAGAGTGCCCTGAAGCAATTAGATCATTAAGATATTTTTATGAAAAGAAACCAGGATTGCATGTTATTGGTGCTGGTTCACTTCTTGAATTTATTCTTTCTCAGGAAAATTTTAGAATGCCAGTAGGTAGAGTTCAATATCTATATATGAAACCTTTATCTTTTGTTGAGTTTCTTGATGCTGTAAAAGAAAATAAACTAAGAGAGTTTATTGAAAATTTAAAACCTGATTCCACCATTAACGATGCAATTCATGACAAATTGATTTCTATAATAAAGAAGTACTCAATCATAGGAGGAATGCCTGCAGTTGTAAAGGAATATATAATGACTGAAAATTTAAAAAAATGCATAATGCGTCAAACAATGATAATTCAGACTTTCAGAGATGATTTTGGTAAATATGCAAATAAAACAAAGTTTAAATACCTTCAGAAATTATTTTATGCAGCAGCAAAAATGGTCGGTAAAAAATTCAAATATTCTCATGTTGATAGAGAAATTAAATCACGAGAATTAAAAAATGCTTTGGAACTTCTCGAAAAATCAGGCATTATTTATAGAGTAAAAAAATCAAGAGGAGGAATTGCTCCTACAGATTTTTATTCTAATGAAAGACATTTTAAGATTCTATTCGTAGATATAGGCCTTATGCAAAATATTTGTGGAATCAGTGATGAGATTTTAATAGAAAATAACCTTCTTAATGTTTATTCGGGTGCTGTTGCGGAGCAGTTTGTTGGTCAGGAATTAATAGCATATCAAGAATATTACAAGGAACCTTCTATTTATTACTGGGAAAGAGAAGCAAAGGGCAGCACTGCGGAAGTTGATTATATTATCCAGATAGGTTCAAAAGTTTTTCCTATTGAAGTGAAAGCTGGAAAAACTGGAAGATTAAAGAGTCTGCATATATACCTTGAAAAATATTCAATTCCCTTTGGAATAAAAGTCTCTCAACAGCAAAAGTTAATTAGCAAACCTGTTTTGTCTATTCCCTTTTACTTGATAAAAAATTTAGAAGATTACATCTCATATCTATAAGGAGATAGTAGGTAGGAGTCACTCTTACCTCTAACCTCTTACCACTAAACCTCTTACCTTTTATCTTTTTTTAACTCAAAACTTAACACTTAAAACTCAACACTATTCACATACATTTCCACTATATGCTAGACTAGAGAGGGAAGATAGATATGTATTATTGTTCCTTTACCTATTTCAGATTCTACAAAAATAGATCCATAATGTTCTTTTATTATAATATAAGCTTCAGAAATCCCCATTCCTTTCGCTATACCAGAATCTTTAGTAGTAAAAAATGGTGTAAAGATATTGTTTTTAGTTTTTTCATCCATTCCAATTCCATTATCTTCTATACTTATATGTACAAATTTATTTGAATCAAGGTTTGATTCAGGGGGTATGCCTTCAAAATTTTTGGCAGTAATAGTAATAATTCCACCATCAGGTAGTGCATCAATAGCATTATCATACATGTTTTTTAAAACAACATAAATATCTGATTGACGACAATTATTTTTTCCCATTGACGACAATTATAATTCCCATTTTTTATAACATATAAAATTAATTAAGTAAATATGATTTTGTGGGAAAGTGGGAAACTCTGAAGGAGTTTTCCAAAGGGATGTGGAAAATCT
>JAUWQW010000016.1 GCA_030610885.1 Candidatus Aminicenantota bacterium
AACCTCTCACCATTTTTACCTCTTAAAAATATCTTCCTACCCCAGTTCCTTAAAATATAAGAAGCATAACACCTGTTATAACCTGTCAACTCTACAAACTCATCTAATACCTCTGTCTTTGATCTTTTACGCACTTTCTTATATCTCCTCGCATATTCCTTACTTACTTCTCTCTTAGCTTTCATTGTTAACCCCATTACACCTCTTCTGATAGATTACATCAAAAAAGGTACCACTTCCTGATAAATTTTTCATATAGATTTTTTCGTGCGTCAACGATCTATACTTCGTATAGATTCTTAAATGAGGCAATAGGGGATTTAATTGAGTTTTAAAATATATTGTAAGGTTGATATCAGCTGAAATTTAACATATAATTCATGTTAGTCAAGCTGAGGTGTGAGGTGTTAATTGGATACAAAATCAATAACTTGTGCAATACTTGCAGGTGGAAAAAGCAGAAGGTTTGGAAAAAATAAACTTTTACTTCCATTTAGGGGAAAAAACTTTTTGCAGTTAACTATTGCTAAACTTTCTGAAATTTCAAAAGAAATTATAATTGCTGGCAGAAATTTTGAAGAAATTCAAGCCTATACATATAAGTATAAATATTTCAAAGATGATTATAACCTAAAAGCATCTATTGTTGGTATTCATACTGCGTTAAAATATTCAAATAATGATATGGTGTTAGTTGTTGCTGGAGATCTTCCACTTTTAAAATTGGAAGTTCTAAAACTCTTAATTTCTAAATATATTTCTAATGATTGTATGGCAGTAATTCCTGTTGTGAGGGGATATATAGAACCTCTTGTTGCTCTTTATTCAAAAAAAACATTAAATTTAATTGAGGAAAATATAGGGAATAATAGTCTAAAAATAGCTGATTTTATAAAAAAAATAGATGCTTGTAAACTTTCAGAAAAGGAAATCAGAGTTGTAGATCCTGAGTTGGTCTCTTTTTTTAATATCAACACAAAAGAGGACTATTCTGAACTATTACAAATGTAGATTCTATATATATTTATCAACCTGATTAATTTTAAATTGAAGTGATTGTGATTTTAGAGTATAATTGATTTTTTTCTGCAGGAGTTTGATATATGCAATACAATTTTAAAGAGATTGAAAAGAAATGGCAAAACATATGGGAAGAGAGAAAAATATTTAAGGCTGAAATAGATAGAAAAAAGAAAAAATTTTATTGCCTTGAGATGTTTCCTTATCCTTCCGGAAGAATTCATATGGGGCATGTCAGGAATTACTCTATTGGTGATGTTATTTCCAGGTTCAAAATGATGAATGGATATAATGTTATACATCCAATGGGGTGGGATTCCCTTGGCTTACCTGCAGAAAATGCTGCAATTAAAAATAAATCCAATCCCAAAGATTGGACTTTAAATAATATTAAATTTATGAAAAATCAGCTAAAAGAAATGGGATTTGGATATGATTGGGATAGAGAAATTGCAACTTGTATGCCAGAATATTTAAAATGGAATCAATATATTTTTACTAAAATGTATGAAAAGGGGCTGGTTTATAGAAAAAAAGCTGAACAAAATTGGTGCCCCTCATGTAAAACTGTTCTTGCGAATGAGCAGGTAATAAATGGGAAATGCTGGAGATGTGAATCTGAGGTGGAATTAAGGGATTTAGATCAGTGGTTTTTAAAAATAACAGACTATGCTGATGAATTACTTGCTTCTCATAAAGAACTAAAAAAATGGCCTCAAAAGGTTATTCTTATGCAAAAAAATTGGATAGGAAAGAGTGAGGGTGCAGAAGTTGAGTTTAAAATATATGAAACAAATTTTAAGATCAATGTGTTTACTACAAGACTTGACACAATATTTGGTTCTACATTTTTTGCTTTATCTGTAAAACACCCTTATATTAAGGAATTAATAAAAGATAGTCCTCATAAAGGTGGAATAAAAAAGTTTATAAAACAAGTAGAGAAAGATTTAAAGTATGATTTAGAGGTGGTTGAGAAAAAGGGTTTTTTTACAGGTAAGTATGCTGTGAATCCTTTTAATGGAGAGAAAGTCCCAATTTGGCTTGCAAATTTTGTTTTAATGGAATATGGCACTGGAGCAATAATGTCAGTACCTGCTCATGATGAAAGAGATTTTGAATTTGCAAAAAAGTACAATATTCCAATAAAAAGGGTTATTGTTAAAGATAAAAGCAAAAATCATCATGAAGATGTGGATGACGTTTTTATGGAAAAGGGCTATTTAATAAATTCAGGACCCTATTCTGGTCTGTCATCTGAAGAGGCAATCAGGAAAATGGGAGAATTTCTAAGGCAGAATAATCTTGGTGATTTAAAAACAATATTTCGCCTTAGGGATTGGGGAGTTTCAAGACAAAGGTATTGGGGAACTCCAATACCAATGGTGTATTGTGATAAATGTGGGGTTGTTCCTGAATCTCTCAAAAATTTACCTATTGAATTACCAATAGATGTTGATTTTACTCCTAAAGGTGGGTCACCTCTTGAGAAAAGTAAGGAATTTATCAATACTAAATGCCCAAAATGTGAAGGTCCTGCTAAAAGAGAAACAGATACAATGGATACTTTTTTTGATTCATCCTGGTATTTTTTCAGATATGCAAGCCTTTCCATAGATAAACCCTTTGATAATGATGATATAAAATACTGGATGCCTGTTGATCTATATATTGGTGGAGTAGAACATGCGATCCTGCACTTAATATATTCAAGATTTTTTGCAAAAGTTTTTAGGGATTTTGGGTGGACGGATTTATCTGAGCCTTTTCCGCATCTATTAACTCAAGGTATGGTAACATTAGGTGGAACTGCTATGTCAAAATCTAAAGGGAATATAGTGGACCCAGATGAGCTGATTGATAAATATGGTGTTGATACTGTAAGACTTTTCATTCTTTTTGCCTCACCTCCAGAAAAGGGGCTTGAATGGAATGAAAAAGGTGTTGAAGGAGTAAATAGATTTCTTATTAGAATCTGGAATTTGTTTCATAAGAATTTTAAGGCTTTAATGGGAAAAAGGGATTTTGAATTAGAAAAGGGTGAGACAAAACCAATTTTTATAAAATTAAATCAGACAATAAAGAAGGTTTATGAAGATATTGAGATTAGATTTCATTTGAATACAGCTATAGCTGCTCTTATGGAGTTTTTTAATGATTTTTCAAGTTCCTTTAAAGAGATCGATTCAAGCAATCCTGGAGCAGTAAGATATATTTTTGAGGTTTTATTAAAGCTTTTAGCTCCTTATACTCCTCATTTTTGTAATGAATTGTGGGAAAAACTGGGTAATAATTCAATACTTGAGCATGAAAAATGGCCTGAATATAATCCTGAATTTATCTTTGAAGAAAAGGTTAATATAATGATCCAGGTAAATGGTAAAATTAGGGATAAAATTGAAGTTAATATTAATGAAGGAGAATCAAAGGTAAAAGAAATGGCTTTTATGTCTGAAAAAATCAAAAGATATACAGAATCAAAGCAAATTATAAAGGTAATTTTTATAAAAAATAAGATGTTAAGTGTGGTTGTGAAATGATAAAAAAAATCAATTATTTTGCTGTTTTGTTATTGTTAATAATATTTAATCAATGCGGATACAGATTAACTGGAACAGGTAAACATATCCCTGATTATATAAAAACAATTGTTATACCTGATTTTGTTAACAAAACAACTAGATATCAAGCAGAACAGTTTGTGACAAGTGCATTAAGGCAAGAGTTTATAAGAAGAAGTAAGCTAATTTTAGTTGATAGAGTATCTAAAGCTGATTCAACGCTTGAAGGAGATATAAATAGATTTGATGTTATACCTGTGTCTTATTCAAGTGATGCAACTGCGAATTTATATAGGATTACTATAGTACTGAATGTTAGATTCATTGATATAAAAACGGGCAAGATTATTTTTGAGAACAACAATCTGAGCTTTACTGATACATATGATATTGGTACCGGGGACTTTTTTTCTCAAGAAACTGAAACCCTGATAAAAATTTCAAAAGAGTTTGCCTCTAGTATTGTTTCAACCATATTAGAAAATTTTTAATGAATGAGAGCACTTTTTTTAATTTTTTAAAGAGAATAAAAGCAAAAAAAGAGAGCTTCCCATTTAATGTTATTTATGGATTTAATGAATCTCTGGGCGAAAGAGTTATCAATTCTTTTGTTGAAAATTTTATTGAACAGAAAAGTGATTTTAATTATAGACGGTACTATTTTGAACCTGGTAAAGAGAGTAGCTGGCAGGATATAATTACTGATGCAAATAGTTCAAGTTTTTTTATTCAATCAAGGAAAATTGTTATTGCAGTTATAAGGGATGTAAAAAATCTGAAATTAAATGGAATGGATAAAAAGATATTGAAAAAATATTTGGATAAACCTAATATGAATACTATTTTGATTGTTTATATTTCATTGGATTTATTAAAGGATGATTACAAACAATTAATAAAAAGGAAAAATGGGAAAATCACTGATTTTTTAGCAGAGCTCAATTCTTCTTATACGATCTTTGTTAATCTTGATAGAATCTTTCAAGGAGAGGTTAGTGATTATATGAAAAATACCTTGAAAGAAAAAGGTGTTTCAATTTCTCAGGGTGCTTTTGAAAAGATAGTTGAAATGAAGGGAGATGACTTAATTTCAATAATAAATGAAATGTCTATATTTGAAATAATGGCAGGAGAAGAAAAAAAGATTGATTCAGGGGATGTAGAAACAATTTTATGTGGAGTTGAGTCTCATTCAATTTGGGATTTGACTGAAGCTATAGAGAAAGAGGATGCAGTAAAATATCTTAAAACTTTAAAATATCTTTTTATTAATGGTATAAAACCAGCTTTTGTAATAGGAACATTAGTAACACATTACAATAAGATATATACTGCAAAGTTTCTATTAAAACATAATTTTCCTGTAAGTGATATTGGTAGAGTATTAAACCAGCCTACTTATTTTCTTGATAAATTTATTAATTCAGTTAGAAATTTTTCTGAAAAAAGACTGCAACAAATACTTGAAATAATTTATAGATTGGATTATGAGTCAAAAACATGTAGTGAAGATTTTGTACAGGTATCTTTACAGAGTTTTATTTTTAGAATTAAATTACTAAATAAGTCTTAGACCAGTAGGGGTTTGATTTATCAAACCCTTTGTGTATTAATATATTAAATTAATTTTTGTTAATTAAGATCTTTTTTGAAAATCCTTCTTCTTTTGTGTTGTTTGGGGTTAAAGTATTTCCAGAGTCCGTGAATTTTAGTGTTTGTTTCTAATTCAAGGTTTGACTCAGAGTCCCTAAATCCCATTTTATGAGCAGATTTAGCAACCTCTATAACCATTAACAAATCAACACCTATACCCCGATATTTCTTTTTAACTCCTGCTAGATAAAAATCAAGAACATTGTAAGTTTTCAAAGCTTTTAATAGATAATACCAGCCAAAAGGAAGTAGTCTTCCCTTTGCTTTCTGGAAACCTTTTGTCAGACTGGGCATAGCAATCATAAATCCTACCATCTCATCCTTTTCATTAACAACAGCCTTTAATATATCCTTGTGTGCATATGGAATATATTTTTTTACATAATATTGAATCTGTTTGTCAGTAAGGGGTACAGAACCATAAATTTCGTCAAAAGACTCATCCAACAAGTAAAACAATTCCATAGCCCTTTTTGTAACATCTTTCTTTTTTTTAAATTCCAAAACCTTTAGATTACCTCTTTCTTTAATTCTGTCAGCAAGACGCAAGAGTTTTTCTGGTATTTGTTCTTCAGAGGGGATTTTGGCTTTAAATTCAATATAGTCAATCTCTTTTTGAAACCCATACTTTTCAAGAAACGTGTGATAGTAGGGGTGATTGTAATTAGAGGCAATAGTGGGTGTATGATCAAATCCTTCTATCATTATTCCTTCTGGATCCAGGTCAGTAAAGCCAAGTGGTCCTGTCAGAGTTTTCATGCCATTTTCTTTACCCCAATTTTCAACTGCATTAAAAAGTGTGTAACAAACCTCAAAATCATTAATTGACTCAAACCAACCAAACCTGACATTTTGAGATTTATATTTCTTGTTGGCAATATGGCTGATGATACCAACAATACGGCCTGCAGGTTTTCCATCTTTATATGCAAGAAATAATTGTGAGTCGGATTGTTCATAAGCGGGGTTTTTCTTTTTATTAAAAATTTCATATTCATCCATAATCAAAAGAGGTATCCAATTGGAACTCTCTTTATAAATTTCAAAAGGAAGTTTAATGAATTTTTTTAAATCCTTTTTTGTTTTAACTGTTTTTACTTCAATATTCATTTTTACCTCATTTGAATTATTATATAATAAAGGATTATAGGATTTCAATTTTTTACATAAAAATAATTTTCTTTATATTTCCATATTTTCTGTCTTTTATAATTTATTTAATGTAAATAGTAATTGATATTATATTTTATTTATGATAAATTCAAATATAATCAAGTTTAATACAAATATTGAAAATATTTTTTATCTAAAAAATAAAGAGGAGGATTTTAATGATTAAAAAGAGAGCTTTTGTAAGGAGTTTAGGCATATGTATTGTTTTTTTAGGTGTTGCTATTGCAGTTTATTTTAAAAAT
The DNA here is from genome assembly GCA_030610885.1 of Candidatus Aminicenantota bacterium. Lineage (GTDB taxonomy): Bacteria > Acidobacteriota > Aminicenantia > UBA2199 > UBA2199 > JAUWNT01. Next base: position 6,650 of record JAUWQW010000016.1, read on the forward strand.
GTACCCAGGCTTGTTGATGCTATTGGCTTACTTGTTTGCGGATTTGCTTCTGGTGCATCATTGGTCAGGGCTGTGTATGCTTTAAAAGATAAAGAAAATTAATTTTAATTTTTACCTTACATTCAAAATTTTATAACAATGAACCTGATTAGGAAGATTATTGTAATAATTATAAGTATTGCATTTAAATCTTTGAATTTTCCTGAAATGGTTTTTATTATAGTATATGATATAAAACCAAAAGCAAGTCCATTAGCAATACTGTAGGTTAATGGTATGCCAACAAAAGTCAAAACAGCTGGAATACTTTCTGAAAAATCATCCCATTTTATTTTTACAACCTCTCTCATCATTAGAACTGCAACAATTATTAAAACAGGAGCTGTTATGGGGTAGAGGAAAATCCCGTTCTCTGCAGAATATGCATAACCTCCACCTATCATGCTAATAAGTGGTGCGAAGAATATTGCGAGAATAAATAAAGATCCAGTTATAACTGCTGAGAACCCTGTTCTACTTCCCTCTTCAACACCTGCTGCACTTTCAATATAACTTGAAACAGTGGATGTGCCTAGTAAAGCCCCTCCAATAGTGCCAACAGCATCAGCCATTAATGCTTTTGATGCTCTGGGTAGTTTATTATCCTTTAGTAATCCAGCACGAGATGATACACCTATCAATGTGCCTATTGTATCAAAGAAATCCATTATGAAAAAAACAATAATAATTGGAATGATCTCAATGGTGAATAAACCCTTAAAAGATAATTTTAGAAAAGTAGGTGTTATCGAAGGGGGAGGGGACATAAAACCCTGGTATTGAGTTTATAAACTTCTCTCTTACTTTTATTAAAGTTAGAATAACAAACATAACACCTGAAATTTCTTTTTTGAAATTTGTATTGTTTTCTTGAAACTTGAAATATTTTTGAATGAAATCTTTCATTTATTCCTTCCTTAAATATATCTTATTATCATTTTAACATAGAAATATTTTAGATATAATTTTTTTTTAATATTTATTTGCAAAAAAAAGAAAAATACTTTATAAAATAAACATGGAAAATATTAATATTAATACAAAAACATTGGATCAATTATTAAAAGAGAATAACAAAGATTACCCCAGAACATTAAACGAGTTTTTAGAAAGGAGTGTAGAAAAATTTAAAGATAGGCCTGCCTTATCTAAAGCCTTTGAAACACCAATAACTTATAAAGAATTTTTCGAAAAGGTTTTAAAGGTTGCTGATCTACTTATTAAAATAGGAATAAATAAGGGGGATAGAGTAGCAATACTTGGGGAAAACTCTCCTAATTGGGGGATAAGTTATTTTGCAATTATAAGAACAGGAGCAATTGCCGTACCTATGTTACCTGACTTTCCAGAGGCAGATATCAGACATGTTTTACTGGATTCAGAGGCAAAACTCTTATTTACAACTCAAAAGCAGATTGAAAAAGTTGGCTATCTTGATCGCCTTAAACTCAAACATATCATTACTCTTGATAATTTTGAAACTGATGGGCACTCTCTTAAAGTTGAACCTATATCAAATATTATTGATAAAGCAATTGATTTTTTAAAAAGACTTCCAGAGACTATTGGTTTAAAATCAAAAGAAGTTTCAGAACATGATATTGCTTCGATCATTTATACATCAGGTACTTCAGGACACTCAAAGGCTGTAATGCTTACCCATAAGAACCTGGTTTCAAATGCTCTTGCATGTTCATTAGTAATGGAATTTAATTCTGAAGATACATTCTTATCTATATTGCCTCTTTCACATACTTATGAATTTACTGTTGGGTTTTTACTGGCTTTAGTAAATGGAGCCAGGATTGTGTATAATGATAAACCACCAACACCAAAGATTTTAGAGGAAATCTGTAAGAAAGAAAAACCCAATGTTATTTGTTCAGTCCCATTAATTTTAGAGAAAATATATAAAAAAAAGGTTTTAGCTGTTCTTGAAAAGAATAAATTAGTAAAACTTATGACAAAAATACCAGGTTTAAAGAAAAAAATATACAAAAAGATTAAGAATAAACTAATGGAGTTTTTTGGTGGAGAGCTCAAAGTAATGGCAATTGGTGGGGCCTCATTTAATCGTGATGCAGAAAAATTCTTTAAAGAGTCGGGATTTCCATATCTTATTGGTTATGGTTTAACAGAAACGGCTCCTTTAATATCAGGAGGTCCCTGGGGGGATAAAACAATTAAAATCGGCTCAACAGGCAAAGTTACTCCCGGTTGTGAAATGAAAATTGAGGATCCAGACAAAAAGAACGGTATAGGGGAGATCTGTGTAAGGGGGCCAAATGTTATGAAAGGCTACTATAAGAATCCTGAATTGACAAAAGAGGTATTGGATGAACATGGGTGGTTTAGCACAGGTGATCTTGGACGCTTTGATAAATTTAAAAATCTCCATATAACTGGCAGGTCAAAGAATATGATATTAATGTCAAATGGTGAAAATATATATCCTGAATCAATTGAAGGAAAGATAAACTCCTCTATTTATGTAGTAGAATCACTTATACTTGAGAATAATGGAAAACTTGAAGCCTGGGTTTATCTTGATTATGATTTGGTAGATGAAGAGACAAAAAATAAAACTGAACAGCAGAGGCTGGTTTTTATCGAGGAAATACTTCAGAGCATTAAGGATGATGTAAATATTCAACTCTCTTCTTATTCGAAAATTTCAAGAGTGATTGAGCAAAAAGAGCCTTTTATTAGAACTGCAACTCATAAAATAAAGAGATATTTATATACACATTCAAAAAAATAGGTATATAACTTCTGGTGTTTAAAGCATTATATGTTAAAATAATATAGTAAAAAGAGGTGAAATATGTCAAAAAAAGTTTTGGTTGCAACAGTTAAACCATTTGATAAAGCAGCAGTAAAAAAAATAGAGAAAATTATTAGTGAACAAGGTCATGAATCTATTCTTCTTGAAAAGTATGAGCATTTATCTGAATTATTAAAGGCAGTTGAGGATGTTGATGCTTTAATAGTTAGAAGTGATGAGATAGGTGCAGAAGTCTTGGATGCAGCAAAAAATCTGGAGATTGTTGTACGAGCAGGTGCAGGTTATGATAATATTGATCTAAAATCTGCAACTGAACATGGAGTAATAGTAATGAACACACCAGGACAAAATTCCAATGCAGTTGCTGAACTTGCTCTTGGTATGATGGTCTATATTGCACGTAACTGCTTTAATGGTAAATCAGGTGCTGAGCTAAAAGGTAAAAAATTAGGCATGCATGCATATGGAAATGTAGGCAAATGTGTTGCAAAAATAGCAAGGGGATATGGCATGGAATTATTTGCTTTTGATCCTTATATTGATAGAGAAGTGATTGAAAAAGATGGAATTAAATGCGTTGAATCAGTTGAAGAACTGTATAGCACATGTCAGTATATTTCTCTCCATATCCCTGTAAATGATAAAACCAGGAAATCTATAAATTATAAACTACTATCAAAGATGCCCGTAGGAGCAACACTTGTAAATACTGCAAGAAAAGAAATTATTTGTGAAGGGTCCCTCATGAAAATTTTTGAAGAAAGAGATGATTTTAAATATGTATCTGATGTTGCACCTGATTGTAAAGATAAAATCGAAGCCAGTTATAAAGAAAGATATTTCTTTACTCCTAAAAAGATGGGTGCACAAACAGCTGAAGCAAATATTAATGCAGGTGTTGCAGCAATAACACAGATTGTAAACTTTTTTAAAGATGGAGATACGACCTTTAAAGTAAATTGATAATTACATAAAGGGATTATTTCTTTTAACAATTCCTATGCACAAGCTGTTTGTAATCTTGGAGCAGTCTATTTTAAAGAAGGCAATATGGAAAAAGCTGAGAAAATGTTTAGGCAATCATTTGAACTCTCTTCAACTATGGTATTTCCTTATTATAGTTTAGGTAATTTACTGATATCAAAGGGAAAAAAGGAAGAGGGTTTCTCTTTTTTAGCTAAAGCAGTTAAAATGAGCCCTTCCTTTATGGAAAACAACAATTCTTTTGTTACGGTTTCTTCTTATGCTACGATAAAAGATCCTGAAATATGGTTTGAATATGCAAAATTATATGCATCAGCTGGTGATTTTAAAAAGACATATGAATATTTAGATAGGGCTAAAGCAGCGGGCTTTCGTGATTGGAAAAGAGTGAAAGAGGAAAATGAATTTGAAGGTTATAGAAATTGGTCTAAATTAAAGTAGTAAATTATACAATTCAGTGTTCAAATGTTTGTCTTTTTCTAAAGAGGAGTATTTGTTTAATAAAAGCAGTGTTAGTTGATAAATATAGAGGTCACTTTTTCTAACATGATTAATATCTTCATTTTTGACGGAGAACCAAAAAACACAGAGTTCTTGGATTGCAAGAAATAATTTACAGAAATTTTCTGTAGAGCATGTTTTTGAGCTTTTTATATATTGTTCAATATGCTTAAAGTATTTATCTATATGTTTTTGGCAATATATTGAACTTTCTTCATTCCATTCAAACCTTTTTTTATACTCTCTAAGAAGACAATTTGTAACATCAGTCTCTTTGAGAAGATCCAGGTTGTACTGAACAAAAGATTTGAATTGCTTAAAAGGATTGACTGGTATTGTTCTTATTTCTTGCTGTGTGGGTAATTTATTTATAAATTTAATTAAGTACTGAAGTATGAATTTCCTGTATTCAATACGTTCCTTACTACGGAAAAATTTATTTAGAACATTTTTGTCAATTGCTTTTACGAAAATTGACATTTTAGCTTTATAAATGTAAAATTTTCCAGGAGATTGATTTAGTTTGAAAAATGTTTAAATATCAGAAAATATTTAAAATACTTTTAATTGCATTTGTTGTTATTACAATATATTTTATATTGAAGGGGATAAGGCAGAAGGATGGAAGTGATCTTATAAGAGAATTTAAAGCAGATGGAGTTGGTATGATCCATGTGAGATTCAATAATAAAAATAAAAGATCAATTGAGTTCAAATGTAAGGAATCCAAGAAAGTAAATGACAATAAAATAGCAATGAAAAATGTTGATGGTACTATATTTAAAAAGGGTAGAATGAATAAGGATTTAAAAATAATTGCTGATAAGGGTCTATTTGAGAATAATTTTTACAATTTCTTTGTAGAGAAAAATGCTAAGATCATCTCAGATGATTTTACAATTAAAAGTGATAGTTTTTTTTTAAAAGACAGATTAATTCTCTCAACAGATAAAATTGTCTATTTTAAAGCGGGAAATCTAAATGGATATGCAAGAAAAGGTATGAAGTTCAATCTTAAGATGAATATTTTGAAATTTTTTGATACTAAGGGTACTTTAAAAAAAAACAATAAGATTTTTAAGTATAAAACAGCCGAACTAATCTTTCTTGAGAAGAATAAAGCGTTGATATTACAAAAAGAGTCTAAAATAGAAAGTAAAGATTCTCTATTGAAAAGCAACAGAATAGCAATGAAATTTTCAGATGATTTAAAAAAAGTAAAAAGCTCTTTTGCTTCTGTAAACTGTCACCTTATCTTAGGAGACAAAAGAAAGAAAAATGATTATAAAGAAATAAGGTCAGAAGACATTCGAAGTTTTTTTGATTTGGAAGCTAATATTAAAAAACTTGTTATATCTAAAAAAGGTTCAGTTGAAATAAAAACAGAATCCAATTTAATTAAAATGAGCTCTAATTTAATTGGGATATATTTTGAAAAAGATACAGGTAAAATTGAGACCATAAAAATGTTTTCTCGTGGTAAAGTTAATAATAGAGGTAAAACAAATTTTACTATTTCTTCAAATAAGATGGAATTGAATTTTGATAATGGAGAGATAAAAATATGTAAAGCAATGAAAGAGTGTAGCTTTAAGATAGATGAATATAGGGGAAAATCAGATATTCTAATTTATGATATTGATAGAAAAAATATAGGTATAAGTGGCAAGAATTCAATAATTAGGATTAAAAATAATACATTTAATTCCAGTCGTTTTTTTGTTGAAACTGATAAAAAGATATTATCATCTTCAAAAGGAATTAAATCAATTGTTAAGTTGAATGAAGAAAATGTTTTGTTTTCATCTAAATCGATTTTTATAAATTCAAAAAAAATGGTGTTTCTAAGTAAAGAGGAAAAATTTAATTATGAAGGCAATGTACATTTAAATCAGGAAAATACTGTTTTAAATTCAGAAAAACTTGAAATAAACAAGAAAAATGATGTTATTGCATCAGGAAATGTATTTTTGTCTTTTAAGAATAATGAGGATGAAATTATTTTAAAGGGAGAAAAGTTTGATTTTGATTCAAATGAAAGAATGATTGTTATTAATATAAATGGGAAAATAGAGAATTGTAAAAATATTTTAAAAGCAAATACACTATCTATAAAGTTTAATAAAGAGAATGAAATTGAGAGTATAAACGGAGAGGATAAGGTTAATTTCAAAAAAGAAGATATTTATGGAAGCTCAAAAAAGGTAAACTGGCTATTTAAGAGAGATTTGATAATATTTAAAGATTCTGCACAATTACAAAGGAAAAGTGGAGCAATAACAAAGGGTAAGGAATTGAAATTCGACCTTAAAAACAATAAAATTATCACCATTTCGGATGAGATAAAACGTACTGAAACGATTTTAAAGTAATTTTTGAAATTTGTTTTATATACCTCTATTTAGGATATTTTGTGAATAATTTTCCCCATTGAGATTCTTGTTCCCATGTTTTTACGATTTTTTCACCTTTTACTTTATACCATATTCTGTCATGGTACATTTCTGAGGCAAAAATAAATATATAAACAAGAGGAGTATGAAAGAAGATTTTTTGTATATATTTTAATGGAGTATCTTTCCAGAAGATCCTGCCTGCTCCTGTAGCAAAATTTACTCCTACATCAAATTTCCAGTTTTCATTTACAACATCAACATCACCAACAATTTCAATCTCTTCAGGATTACCCACACCAAGTTTATGTTCGTGTGATAGGTAAATACATGGCAATTTACGCCAGTTAAATCCCATAATTTTAGCTGCTACTGAATCAATAGCTACCTGATCTGATGAAGCCAATATTATGTTTTTATCATGTGGTATAACGGTCCTTGGACCAGGCCCTGAGCCGGATGTAGTTCCATCCATTGTTGCAAACATACCACTGTGAATCTCTCTCCCAATTGCAAGTAGATCAACTAAAGTTTCATGAATCCATGTGTGAGTGTAATGCCTGCAGTTATTTAAAAGTCCTCCAAAAGCATTTTTTAAAGCTCCTGTATAGGTTGTATATGAATGTGTTTTAACTGTTGGTAAGTGGATTATGTTTTTACCAACAAAAAAATCAGGTATGAATATTCCTTCAGGAAAAACTTTATGTAGAGCAAGTGTTTTAAATTTTGGGTTGAACTTGATCCATTTCATGTCTTCTTCTTTGAAATTGAACAAAACCGGTATGTTGTGTTTTTTGTAAATAGGAGAAAATTTAAGTTCTTGTTCTCCTTTTTCAGCTATTGTAACAACAGTATGGTTATGAACTGCAACAAGATCATTAAACCCTGAGCTTTTAAGACCCAGAATAGAACCTTCTAATTGCCAAGGGGTTGTGTTTACTCCAGGAAAGACATTATGCCATGTAATATTATCTTTTAGAATTGTTTTTGCTGATAAATCTAAAGCTTTGTTAATTTCAGCTAATTTACATAGTTTTTGATAATCTTCAATAACTGTCTCTGGTTTTGTTTTTAGAATTGCAACTTTTGCTTTAGTCATTTTTTTTTACCCTTTATATTAATTTAAGCTAAAATTGTTTAGATTCTATTATATCATACCTATATTTTATGTAAATTTTATTAGGTGTTAAAAATTTTATTTATTGATTTTAGGTTAAAGTTAAAGTAAAATCATTAATGATTAAAAAGTATTTAGAAAAAAGAAGAGAAAGAAAAAAAAAGAGAAAAGAAGAAAGAAAAAGTATTGGGGTATTTAGAGAATATTTTGAACTTATATCTGAAGTATTAATTTATGTTTTTTTTGTTATGACTTTTCTTCTGCAATCATTTGTAATACCCACTGGTTCAATGGAGAAAACTCTTCTTATAGGTGATCATCTCCTTGTAGATAAAGTAGCATATTCTCGTTCGATAGGAACTTTAGATAGTTATATTTTCCCTCAAAAAGAGATTGGAAGAGGTATGGTTGTTACATTTAAAGCTCCTCCAGAAATGGAAAAGGAATATGTAAAGAGGGTAATAGGATTGCCTGGTGAGACTATAAAAATTGTAAATACTAAAGTTTTTATAAATGGAAAACTTCTTAATGAACCTTATACATTCTACAAGGGGGAAAGAAGAGATATAAGTAAAGATAACTTTCCACAAGAAAAACCACCATATCTACTTTTTAGTGATTTAAGTTTTTATGCTAAGTTTCAGGGTTGTTTGGTAGATACTGATAAAGGAAAGGCTTTTTTAATACCTGAAGGATGCTATTTTTGTATGGGTGATAACAGGGATAATAGTTATGATTCGAGGTTCTGGGGCCCTGTCCCATCAAATTATATAATAGGTAAACCCTGGAGAATTTACTGGTCTTATACTTCATCCACAAAAGAGTATTTAACACCGGGAGTTTGGCATAAAGTAAAGGATATATTTAAAACAATATTAAATTTCTTCTCAAAAACTAGATGGAATAGAACAATAAAAAAGATTGAGTAATAATTCTTTAATAAAAAATAAGAATGCGAAAGTGGCGGAATTGGCAGACGCGTCAGACTTAGGATCTGGTGTTGCAAGACATGGGGGTTCAAGTCCCCCCTTTCGCATAAACTGATGTGGGTATTTATTTTAATATGAGAGGGAGAAAACTCTTTACAAATATAAAAATATCAATTTTATCTACAATTATTTTATGTACATATTTTTGCACTTATAGAGTTGAACCTGAAAAAATATATGGATTAAGAAGTAAAATAGTAGGGCTTTGTAAAAGTTTAGTCGGAATTCCTTATAGGTATGGAGGAGATGACATTGATGGTTTTGATTGTAGCGGATTTGTATATTATGTTTATGATTCATTTGGGGTTAAAATACCGAGAAATGCAAAAAAACAGGGAAAAATAAGATATAGAGTGAGATTTAAGCATGTCAGACCAGGTGATATTGTTGTTTTTAAATTGAAAAGAGGATGGCATACTGGGATTTATATAAATAAAAGATATTTTATCCATTCTCCTAAAAAGAAAGAAACTGTAAGAACAGAACAATTTAGTTCTTATTGGAATAGGCACTTAAAATTTGTTATTAATGTAATTGATAATTTATAGAGATTAACTTTTTTTTAAAGTAACCCTTTTCCTGATTACAATTTTTCTAATTTTATTATAATTTTTACCTTTTTCTGATCTGTAATGTTAATCTTTTTTCTATAGATTTTATAATCTGGTTTAAATACTTCAATTATAATTTCACCTTCTTTTACTTTCATATTTTCTATTTTCCCATTTTGAGGTGAGATTCCCCAGAAAGCTCCGTTTAAGTAAATTGCAGATTCAGGAGGCTGAATTTCAAGTATTATATTTACAATTTTAAATTCTTCATTTATCTCTTTTTCAGGTTCTTTAAGAGGTTTTGGGGGAGGTTCGGTTTTTGCTATATATTCGGATTTTTCTTCTTTTAAGCTGGATATTTTGCGTTCTTTATCTATATCATAGCCTTTATCTTTATGTAATTGCAGTTTTACTGTGATTTTTCTTGAATCGTATTGATGTAAATCAATTGCTTCTTCCACATAACCTTCTTTTTTAATAACAATTTCATTATTTTTTGAAGTTAGCTTTAAAGCTGAGTCTTTTGTTGAAAATTCATAAGCCTCACCAATAACCCTTCCATTTAATAAAATTTTAGCATCATCAGGTTCAACTAGGAAAATAATTTTATAAGATTTGAATGGGCTATAGTATGAATCTTCTAAATCGTATGGAATATGAAAAGTACAGAAAGATAAAGATAAAATCATAATTAACATTAAATAAAAAGGTATTTTTTTCATTTTTTATTCTCCTTTATTCTAAATAAATTTATAATACAATAAAAATATATTGTCAAGTTAGAGAAATAAAGAAAATTTAATAATTAAATTCCCTTTGTTCTTCTTCTGCTGTGATATATATAGCAGGATGATCTGACCGTGGGCATACATTTTGACATATTCCGCAACCAATGCATAAATCCGTAACAACATAAATTTGTTTTACTTTTTTCAATTTCCCTTCAAAATTCCATACTTCAACTTCTCTAAATCTGATGGCTTTATCAGGAACAGGACAGTGTTCTTCACAAACTCCGCAATTATAACCATCAACATATGTATAACATTTGTTTCTATCAATTACTGCGGTTCCTATTTTAAATTCTTTCTTCTCTTCAATAGATAGTTTTTCTATTGCATTTGTTGGACAAATTTGAGTGCATCTGTTACATTCATATTCACAGTAACCCATATTAGGATCTAAAACTGGTGTCCATATGCCCTCTGTGCCAGCTTCAAGAAAAGAAGGTTGTATCAAGTTTGTAGGACATATTTGCATACATTTTCCACATCTTATACATTTTTGAATGAATTGTTTTTCTGATACGGATCCAGGAGGTCTCAAAAATTTATGTCTTTTTGATTTTGCAATATCAGAAATTCTTGGTAATGCCGAAATAAAAATACCTGATAATATTGAACCTACAACTCTTCTCCTTCCTAAATCTATTGAAGTTCTGTTTTTCTTTTTTGGAAAATTAAATTTAATTTCAATTGACTCCTCAGGACAATCCTTTAAGCAATTAAAACAAACAAGGCATTCGGATTTCATGTAATCTTTAAAAGGGCTTCCATTGTATGTACAATTATTTGAACACAAGTTGCAGGATTTACACTTGTTTTCATTTACTTTAAGGTTAAAAAAACTGAATTTTGCAATTAAACCATACAATGCTCCTAATGGACATATATAATTGCAAAAAAATCTCCTTTTGAAGAAATTTAAAAAAATTATCAGAAAGAATATCATTCCAATCAATATTGATTGAAAGTAAACTCTCTGTTCTGTTTTCAGTATATTTTTTTTTGTAAATTCATAAATTGGTTTTAAACCCTTTACTACAATACTTTTATCATTTGCTCCATCTTTTAAAGAGTGTTCTATTGAATAATTAACTGCAGGATTTATAGCAATAGTAGAACTTCGAAATAGAATGGAAAATGGATCTAACCAGCTTCCAATATGAGTTCCCATTATAGCCATTATTACAATTAATATTAATATGATATATTTTACATTTAGTAAATTTTTATTAATTGTCTCCTTTTTCTTTTTTGATTTTTTAAATATCCAAGAAAAAAAGTGGTTTATTGCACCAAAGGGGCATACCCATGCACAGAAAAATCTTCCAAAAATAAGTGTCAAAAAAACAGGTATAATAGAAAGTAAAAATAAGGCTTGAATTGCCTGAGTTGCAATAATATTTAATAAAAATATTAATGGGTCAAAGTAAAAGAATAAATCTATATATCCGGAGGGTTCAACATTAGATTTCCCAGTTCTTATTAACAGGAAATAGAAAAGGAATAGAAATAATATCTGAGAACCTATTCTCAATGTCTGGATAAGTGTTGTGTTTTTTGATGACATTGAATTTATTATGCAGCAAAACTCTTTAAATTTATCTTACTTATGTCCATATTTCCCATTTTTTTCTCATAAGCAAATTTTATAAATGGGATTTCTTCAGGTTTTTCCCCAAACAAGTCAGCTGCTATAACATCAGCTTCCATTATGTTTGTTGAAGCAATAACTGTTTTTTTAAGCTCTACATCACTTATTCTTCCTCCAACAGGCCCATTTCTTTTTAATATTCTGAACGAGTCCACTATTGTTAAATGAGTTTTAAATCCATAAGCGAGATCTGCAATATTCATGCCCAGATCTCTATGAAGTTTTCCTCTTCTTCCTCCAACTATGCCAATGAGGTTTTTCATTCCTATTGTTAGTTCAGCACTCCCATGGTGTTTTAAAATAGGTACATTTATAAATTTATCCACTTCTAAAAAATCTTTAAAAACAGGCCATCTTTTTAGCTTTTCACCCTTAAAATCATATGCAATAAGCCTGTTATTATCTGTATATCTAAGTTCTACACCCATTTTTTTTGCCATTTCCTCAATTCCACTTCTCTTATAGGTTTCTTCAGGTTTATGACATGTGTTGTCCATGATTATGATTTTTTTTGCTCCAGCATTAAAAACTTCCTCAATTATTGCTTTTAAAACAAGAGGGTTTGTATTAGCAGCCTGTTCAATTGTTCTATTCCAACCAATATTTGGTTTTATCATTACAATATCCTGTTTTGATATTATCTTTTGCATACCTCCAAGTTCTTTTATAGCTCTTTTAGTTATTTTATATGGTGAATCACCATGAACTTTTACAACAACTGAATTTGCTAAAACATTTTTTGAATTTATAAGAGATGGGAAATAGATAGATGATGAAACTAATAGTGATGTTTTTAAAAAGTCTCTTCTTTTCATATTTTACCTTCTTTAAATTATAAATATCAATACGAAAGAAGAATGTCAATAGTTTAATTATAATAGGCTTAATTTAAATTTACAGTTAATTGTCTTTTAAAATGGTTATTTTTAAAAATTTACCCCTATTTTTATTTTTTATTTTAAAGGAATCTGAAATAGGGGAACCATAACACCATATAATTTTTTCATTATAATTTAGTAATACAGGGCAAAGATTTCTTAATTCATATGGAATTCCAGATTCTCTTATCATCTCAAATACTTTTTGATTAAAGGAGGAATTTATTTTTATATATTTATCAGGTTTTTTAGCATTTCTTATTAATAAAGGAAATTTCATATATGAATATGGAACTAATATCTCGTTATTGTTTTCTGGTTTTATATAATCTTCTGTTTGTTCTATTTTGATGATCTTTTTTATGTCTTTTATTCTGACCGTTCCAGCAGAATTAATAATGTATTTATAATCAGGAATGAAAATATCATCTGGGAATATATATGCCTTATGAAATTTCAAGTTTAATCCGGGAATTGAAATGCCACTGGATATTGATGAGGTGTTGATAATATTTTCAATATGATTAAAATCTATATTAAGTAAATTCCCCTTTAAAATTCTTATATATTCTCTTATTATGTGTCTCTTTATAGCAGGGTTATATATACTAATTATATTCAAAGGTAATATCTTTTCTAAAATTAAATTTTCTTTTAAAATTTGTTTTGCTAAATCAGTAAAATATTCATTTTCTTGTTGAATGATTGTAATTGTTTTAAATATCTGGTTTTCAATATTGGGTTCTATCTCTTTTATGTGTGGAATTATAGTGTTTCTGATCTTGTTTCTTATAAACTCATTTTGCTTGTTTGTATAATCCTCATAATACTGGATTTTATTCCTTTTTAAAAAGCTGATTATGTCTTCTTTTGAGAATATTAAGAGGGGTCTTATAATATTGTTTCCCTTTTTCGTAAATATAGCACTTAATCCCTGGTTTCCACTTCCCCTTAAAAGTTTTATTAAAAATGTTTCAAATAGATCAGATTTTGTATGAGCAGTTGCAATTTTTGAATTTTTATATTTTGACGAAACCTTATTAAAAAATCTATATCTGAGTATTGAAGCCGCATGTTCAAGGTTTAGTTTATTTTTTAATTTATAAGAGATTACATCCTCTTTTGCTTTTAAAAGTTTTATATTCAAGGATTTGCAAAAATTTTCTATCCAATGCTCTTCTTTTTTTGAATCTTTTCTTATCTGGTGATTAAAGTATGCTGCAATTAATTGAAAATTAATATTTTCTTGTAGTTTTTTAAGTAAATGTGTTAATGTGACAGAATCTTTTCCCCCAGAAAGGGCCATAATTATAGTTTCATTATTGTCAATAAGTTTGAGTCTTTTTATATATTTGAGAAATAAAGGATATAATTTTTTCATAAGTAAATATAGCGGCGGAGGGATTTGAACCCCCGACATAACGGATATGAGCCGTCTGCTCTACCGACTGAGCTACGCCGCCATAAGTGAAATATTATACTATTTTTCTCTATTTTAATCAAGAGTAAAAGGGAAACAGTACATAACAATTGAATAAATTTGGATTTTCTGATATCTTGATATATTAACCATAAAGGAGGAATAAAATGTCTGAACGTATGATAAAACAATTTATGGACATGGTACAAATTGACAGTGAATCCGGTAATGAAGTGGAATTTATTGATTACCTGATAATTGAATTCAAAAAGCTTGGAGCTAAGGTTTCAAAGGACGGGTACGGTAATTTGATAGCTAATTTTTATGCTAAGAATTGTATAGGAAAAGATCCCATTCTTTTATCCTGTCATGCAGATACAGTGAAACCTGGAAAAGGTATAGAACCTGTGCTTAAGGATGGAGTTATCCGTTCCAAAGGAGATACTATTCTGGCTGCTGACGATAAAGCCGGAATTGCAGAACTATTAGAGGCTCTTAGAATTGCTGAGACCCATCCTCCTATTGAAGTGGCTATAAGCAGACAGGAGGAAGTGGGTCTTATAGGTGTAAAAAATCTTGATTTTAGCAGATTGAAGGCTAAGAAGGGATTTCTTCTGGACAATGATACTCTTGAAACTATTGTAATTGGTGGTCCTTCTTATTTTGCTATTGATGTTAATATAAAAGGACGTGGTGCCCATGCAGGTATGGAGCCTGAAAAAGGTATAAATGCAATATTAGCAGCATCAAAGGCAATTTGTGCAATTAAGCTTGGACGTCTGGATCATGAGACCACAGCAAATGTTGGAGTAATTAACGGTGGAATGATAAGGAACGGAGTTCCTGAATCTGTTACTTTTTTAGCAGAATGTCGAAGTCTGAACCATAGGAAGGGGGAAAAACTTGCCCAAGATATGGAAAAGATAATAAAAGAAGAGGTAGAATCTATAGGAGCTACTGTGGAGATCAAGGTAGATAATCTATGCAAAGCTGTGGATATCCCGAAGGATTCATGGACAGTAGAAATATCAAAGAAAGCCTTAAAAAAGGTTGGAGTTAATGCAAAAACTACTTTTATTACAGGGTTCACTGATGCTTCTATTTACAACAACAAGGGTATAGAGGTGGCAGTAGTGGGGATCGGTGCAAGACTGGAGCACTCCTGTGATGAACATATCTATGTGGCTGATATGGAGAAGGCTTTGAATATGATAGTTGAGATATTAAGACTATCAGCAGAATAATAAGGAGGCTGGAATGAAGATTAAAAATTTATTTTTTATCATTACTCTTTCAATCTTTTTGGTTTTTATAGCTTGTGAGGGGAAAAAGGAGGTTAAACCTTCCGAAGGATCAGCGCTTGAAAAAGAAGTATCAAAAATAAGTCCAAAGGAAATTGGGGAAATTGTTGGGAAACTATATGTTGAGGCAATAGAAGAGGTTGTTGAATGTTTAAAGGATAAACCAGAAGTAATTGAAGCAAAGAAAAAGATGGAAGAATTAAAAGAAAGTTATGTACAAAAGCTCATAGTTTATGGAAAAAAGCATGAGAAAATGAATCAGGATGAAAAAAACACTTTTAATAGAACTGTTGGGTATGGTATTAATAAAGTTTCCAGAACAATTTTTAAATCATATTTAGACATACAAAAATATTATAGGAAAAAGGATAGGGAGTTAGGTAATCTGATAACAACATTTAATGCTATTACACAATATGCAAACTTTGAATTATTAAAAAAACAAGCTCCAAAAGAGGCTGAACGATTAGGTATTAAATAAGTATAACTGATATGTTTGTACTAAGATTTATAAAATAGATTTTATTTTTTGAATTATCATACTTTCAGGAGCAGCTCCCTCCTGATATTCTGTTTCATTTATAACAGTTCTAGGTACACCCATTACATTATATTTTTGAGAGAGTTGAGGAAACTCTGTGGCTTCAACCATATCTGCTTTTACTTTTTTACTGTAATAAGCCATCTGGTGAGCAAGTATTACAGCCTGCGGGCAATATGGACAGGTTGGTGTAACAAATACCTGAAGATGAATATCTTTTTCAAGAGTATCAAGGAATTTTTTTGTTTCTGCTTGCAGAGGACTTTCTCCAGTTGATATTAATTTTATTGCTTCAATGATTGAACTGAATTCATATCCACTTGGTATACCATAAAATTTAATTCCATAATCTTTATTGTCCATCACCACTATTGCCGGGATTTTATCAACTCCATATTTATCTGCTTCAACTTTATCTTTAATAAACTCAAAAACTTGCAACTTGATTTTGTCTGATAATTCACTGATCTCTTTGATTAATGCATGAGTTGTACTACAAAATCTGCATTCAAATTCCTGCGTGAAGAATTTTAATGTAACTTCTTTTTTCAATCCTTTAAATATCTCTTCTAATTCTTTTTTTACCTTTGTATCTAAGTGTTCCATAAACACCTTCCTTTATAGTTAATAATTAACTATATAATATTTTTTGATTTTTGTCAAATCATAAACCTTTAATTTTAATTTTTCGTATTTAAATATTTATTATGATAATCTTGTTTTATAATTTTGGAGGTTTGTATGAAAAGAACACTCATTTTATACTTTTTGTTTATTTTTGTATTTTCATTTGAATTATTTTCAGATGAATTGCTTACTGTACCGGAAAAAACAAATTATCAGAGAACCTCTACTTATCAAGAAGTTATAGATTTTATCAAGGCACTTAAAGAGAGGCATCCAGAAAAGATGAAGATAGAATTTATTGGGATTACTACTGAAGGCAGAAAAATCCCTATGATAATTCTAAGTAAATATGGAATTTCTAAGCCTCGGGAAAGTAGATTGCTGAATAAACCTCCAGTTTTGATTATGGCAAATATTCATGCTGGTGAAGTTGAAGGTAAAGAATCAACTCAGATGTTAATTAGAGAAATTCTTGAGAATAACAGAGAAGATTTGTTAGAGAATCAAACTGTTTTAATTATACCCATATTCAATTGTGATGGTAATGAGAAAATGTCATCTAAAAATCGACGAGATAATGGCCCTGAACTTGCAGGTGAAAGAAAGAATGGGCAAGGGTATGATCTTAATAGAGATTTTGTAAAGGTGGAAAGTTTTGAAGTAAGAGCTTTGATTACAAATGTTTTTAATTGTTGGGATCCTGTTCTTTTTGTGGATATGCATACTACTAATGGGTCTTTACATCAAGAACCAGTAACCTATGCTCCAAACATTGCACCTGAAGGTGATCAAGTTTTAACTGATTATATGTGGAAAAAAGCCCTGCCTGAAATAGATAAAACCTTATTAAAAAAATATAAAGTTGAAAGTATTCCTTATGGGAATTTCATAAAAAGAGATGATCCTGTTAAAGGCTGGAGAAATAGAGCTATAGAAGCACGATTTGGCACCTCTTATTATGGATTAAGAAACCGTTTTTCTATCTTAGATGAAAACTATTCACAAGCTGATTTTAGAACCAGAATAAAAGGTGCTTTGAGCTTTATCATAGCTATTTTGGAATACACCAATAAACATATGGATGAGATGTGCAAGTTAATTAGAGAGGCTGATTTAAGAGCAATTAAAGAGGTTAAAAATTCAGAATTTCCAATAAGATTTAAGCTAACCAAGACATATGATTTCTTAATAAAAAGCTATATATTTAAAAAGAGAGAAATCCTGGAATCTGAAAGGGAGCGTTATCCAAAAAAGTGGTACGGAGATTATCTTGTAGAAAAAACAGATAAAAAGAAAAACTATTACACAACACTTTATGCCAGTTTTAAACCATATAAAAAGGTAAAATTAAGTGAAGGCTATATTATGCTACCATCTGAGAAACAAGTGGCTATGCATTTGAAACTTCATGGTATTAATGTTCAGGTTATTGGGGAGTCGTTTAAAGGAAAAGTCAGATTGTATAAGGTTATCAAAATTGAATCCTTAAAAAGCCCTTATCAGGGGCACTTTTTACATACAAATATTGATTATAAAGAGGTGGAGAAGGAAGTTGATGTTCCAAAAGGCTCTTTTTTCATCACTTTATCTCAACCACTTTCAAGACTTGCTGCTTATTTACTGGAGCCTCAATCCAGGGATGGATATGCTGCGTGGAATTTTTTTGACAGAATTATAGTTCACCAATGGAGAGGTTACTCTCTATATCCTGTATATAAAGTACTCAAAACACCAAGAGTACAGATGCACAATTTTTAATTTATGGGAGGACTCCAAAAGATCTATCTATTGACCTTATCTTGTTTTTCTGATAAATAAAGGTATGATAATAGAACAATTTTTACCTGCATTTCATTATGGTGATGCAATAGGAAATTCAACTTTAAGCCTTCATAAATGTTTATTGGAGAAGGGGATTGATAGTCGAATTATATCTTTAACTATTGATGAGAATATGAGGGATAAAGCCTCTTTTTTCAAAGATTACAGAGAAAATCCTGAATCTATAAAGATCCTTCATTTTGCTGTTCCTTCAGAGTTAACAGATTTTTTTATAAAAACAAAGGGAAAAAAGGTTATGGTGTATCACAATATTACACCTGCTCATTTTTTTGTAGGTTTTAGTGATGAATTTGTGAAATTTACAAATGAGGGTAGAAATCATCTCAAGAGATTAAAAGACTCTTTTGATATGTCTATTGCTGATTCAGAATATAATGCTCAAGAGTTGAGAGAGCTAAGCTTTAGAAATGTGTTTGTTTTTCCGATTATGATAAATTTTGAAGAGTATTCAAAACCATTCAATAAACCTTATTATAACCTTTTAAATGATGAAAGGAAAAACATAATTTTTGTAGGAAGAATCTCTCCAAATAAAAAGATAGAAGATTTAATAAAAGTATTGTTTTTTTATAAAAAGTTTATATCGCCTTCAATAAGACTTATTGTTGCAGGTAATACTGCAACACTTCCAAAATATTTTTATTCTGTAAGGGATCTTGCATCAAGATTTTTCTTAACATCAGATGACATTGTGTTTACTGGTCATATTCCATTTGATGAACTTCTCTCAGTATATAAACTTGGTAATATTTTTCTTTCAATGAGTGAGCATGAAGGATTTTGTTTGCCTCTTATAGAGAGTTGTTGTTTTCAGGTTCCTATAATTGCATATGATGCAGGTGCTGTATCAGAAACCCTGGATGAAGCAGGAATAATTGTAAAAAATAAAAATTATGAATATATTGCCGGGTTGGTTGATGAGGTGATATTTAATAAAAAATTAAATTCTAAGTTAAAAAATTATGAAAAAAAGAGGGTTGAAAATTATTTTAAGGATTCCAATCCAGAAAAATTCTTATTAATATTGAATAAGCTATGATTAAGATTGGAATAATTGTTCAAAGATATGGAAAAGAGGTGGTTGGCGGAGCTGAAACATTAGCTAAAAATATTGCTGAAAGGCTTACTTCAACTGGATTTGATATTACAGTTTTTACAACAACTGCAAAAGATTATATAACCTGGAAAAACTATTATAATCAGGGCGAGTCAATACTTAAAGGTGTAAATATAAAGAGGTTTAATGTTGAAAAGGAGAGAGATATTGAAAATTTCAACAAATACTCTGAAGAATTTTTTGTAGCTGATTCTCAAAAAAGGGATGAAATGGATTGGATTAAAAGGCAGGGACCTTATTGTCCAGATTTAATAGATGCTTTGATAAATGAGCAAAAGATTTTTGATATTTTTTTATTTTTTACTTATCTCTATTATCCAACTGTAGAGGGAATAATAGTAGTTGAAAAACCAATTATATTATTTCCTACAGCTCATGATGAACTTCCTATATATTTAAACTTAATGAATCAGGTTTTTAAAAAACCTGCGTCGCTTTTTTTTCTCACAGGTGCTGAAATGAATTTTGTAAGGAAATTGTTTAACCCTAATAATAAAATGGAATTGGTAAGAACAGGCATAGATATAAATGAGAATATAGATGAAAATCTCTTTAGAAAGAAATATTTGATGTTTCTTCCATATATACTTTATGCTGGGAGGATAGAGAGAGGTAAAGGGCTTGAACTAATATTTGAAGCTTATGAAATTATAAGGAAAAAGAGATTGGTAAATCTGGTCTTAATTGGAAAGAAATTAATGGATATTCCTGAAATTGATGGTATAAATTATTTGGGATATATTGCAGAGGATGAAAAAATCTCTGCATTTAAGGATGCTGTTTTATCTATTCAGCCTTCTTCAATGGAGAGTCTCTCAATAACTACTCTTGAATCATTCTCACAAAAGACGCCTGTGCTTGCAAATAAAAAGTCGAATGTTCTTAAAGAACATATTGAACTTTCTGGAGGTGGATTGTTGTATAATAATTTAGAGGATTTTGTTGAAAATTTCACAAAGATTTATGACAAAAGAAATTTAAGAAATAAAATGGGGATTAATGGTTATAATTATGTTAATAAATTTTATACCTGGGATGTTGTTATTGAAAAAATATCAAATGGAATAAAAAGTGTAATTAAAGGATAAATTATATATATAGAATATTGGTGTGTGAGTGGAAGAGAGAAGATCGGATAACTTAAAAAATAAATCTCTTGATATAGATAAGATTGCTCAAATCTGTTCTGATTGTGGTAATTGTTTATATTCCTGTCCTGTTTATAATTCAGAGTTAATTGAACCAAATTCTCCAAGGGGGAAAATTAATTTAATAAAAGCAATTCTTGATAATAGGTTAAAACCCAATAAGATTAATAAGGGATTTATGTTTCAATGTTTACTATGCGGGAGTTGTGAGCATATATGCACAAATGGTGTTGAATATTTGGATATGATGATCAATTACAGAAATTTAATTTTTAAAGAGAAAAATATCCCATTTAAGAAAAAAACAATCCTCTATTTTTATCAAACCCTTATATTAAAGAAGTTAGGTTGGTTTCTTAAAATTTTATCAAAAACTTCATTGAAGAAAAAATTGACAATACCAGAAATAGATAATATAAATTTAAACAAATTATATACATCGGATTATTCAAAAGATTTTGATATTTTACTTTTCCCTGGTTGTGTTTTAACATATTTTTATTCATCTCAAATTGAAAAAATAAAGAGATTTCTAGAAAATAAGGGTTTTAAGGTTGCTTTACCAAAGGGTTTAAAATGTTGTGGTTTCCCATATATATCTCAAGGTTGGGGCAAGAGGTTTGAAAGGTTAAAAACAAAAAATATCAATATATTTTCAGATATTAAGTTTAAGTATCTTGTAGTACCATGTGGAACAGGTGTGATTACTTTTAATAAATATTATGATTTAAAGGAAGTCGAGATTTATGAATTTACTGAATTTATATATAAATTTATAAGAAACTCAAAAGTTAATATAAATATATTAAAAGAAGTGGATAAAAAAATTACATATCATGATCCATGTCACAACCTGAAATCTCTTGGAATATATAAAGAGCCGAGAGAGTTTATGAAACAATTTGGCGTAAAATTTGTTGATGATAAATCTGAACTATGTTGTGGTTTTGGGGGAATATTCAGTGTTGGATTTCAAAATACTTCAAAAAAAATACTTGATAAAAGAGAAAAATATTTAAAAGAGAATGGAGCAGATATTGTTGTTACATCATGTCCTGGTTGTTATATGCAATTAAAAGAGAATTTATCATGTGATGTTAAGTTTTTTGTAGAGTTGTTTGACTGATTGGTGTTTTTATGATACAAAAAAAAATGCGTATATTATTAATTATAATTATTTTTTGTTCACAAGTATTTCCAATCTCTGGATATTCAGAATTACCTGAAGTAGATCTTGAAAAATTTTATTCTATAGCAAAAAGAATAACAGAAGCTGACAAAATTGAGATATATAAGAGTAAAATAGGTAGATTTGCATTTTATAAAAAAGATAAAACTTATGGCTTTGTTTTATTAACTGGAGATTATGCTTTATTTGAAGGATATAGGGGACCTACATCTGTAGCACTTGTTTTTAATAACAAAGGTATAATTTCCAAATGTTCTATGGTCAGATCAAGGGATACAAGGTCATATGTTTATTTGTTGGTAAAGGAAGGCTTTCTTGATAAATTTAAGGATTTTAAAATAAATAATACTATTAAAGTAGATACAATAAGCGGTGCAACAGAAACATGCCGGGCAATTCAAAGATCTGTTCAAAAAACCATTGAAGAAATTTTACCTATATTTAATTCATTAAAAATAGATAAAAATGGTGTTCTTCATTCAACTAATCCTGATTTTAGTTTAAAAAAATTGAAATAGATACTTAAATAAAACTGAAATTACATTACTTTAAATAAAATCCAGCAGATAAAAAGCCCACCCAGTGTTCTAAGGAGAATGGAGCTGTTATTCCATAACCAGATTTTTTAATAGGTAATACTCCTTCAGAATATGTATCAGAATATCTTAGGATTTTTCCCTCGAGATGTTTATCAGGAAAAATCTTATTTACAATTTTTAAAGTAACAAGCATTCCAAATGGAATAGAATACCTACCGCACCATAAGACTTTTTTATAGTCTTTGTTGATCTTACCATCTAAAGCCAGTGTCAATCTTTCTATTTTGTTTTCAGAAATATTTTCAGAAAGGAATGCTTTTGCAATCTTTTTATCATAAATTGTGCCGAGATTATGAGCTTGTTCTCCTTCTCCAAACAGATTATTATTAAAATCTTTTCCATAGTGATTCGCATCTGTAGAAATCAAAAAGAATATATCTTTACCGATTTTCAAATTATTGATTTTAATATAATTGGCAATTAAACCGGATAGATCATTTGAAATTTCATCCATTGTTTTAAAATCCATACCAGTAATCATTATAGGAGTTATTTTTATATCAGGATTAAAGTATTGTAAAAATGGGATCATTGCTTCAATGGAATGTTCCAGCATATGAGCTTTGTTACTTACAATATATAAACCTTTTTTAAGTCTATTTTTTAGAAATTCCCTTAAACCTGAAATCTGAACTTTTTTATAAGGTCCTTTCCAGCATTTATATTTATCAAGTATTAATATTTTTTTAGGATCTCCAATCTTTTTTTTGACCGTTCCATGAGTTACACCAAAAATGACTACCTCTTTTGTTTTAAAATTTTTAAATAGAGGATAGTAAACTCTTGCAGCATACAGGTAATCATCATGTGGAGAAATGCCTGCAATAAGTTCAGATAAATTAAATTTTTGCTTCTCTATTGATTCTAAATAATTCATTAACCTGTTTACCTGCTTTGATTTCCAGAAGAATCCAATATTGTCTCTTATTGGTCTGGTATCCTCAGAAAACATATGTATATTAAGAAAAATAAAGAATATAAATAGGATTTTTTTCATTTATCTTTACTCCTTATCTTTATAATTTCATAATTAAACAATATTTGCAAGGGGCTGTCTATGCCAAAATCCACCGCCTAATTTATAATTATGTCTCCTGGACAACAAATTCATATTGTTTTAAGCTTTAATCATCGATATGATCACAAATCAGTCATGAGTTCACCTCCAAAAGCTCAAAAACGTACAAAAATTTATTTTTAAACCGACTAGTTCCCAAACTTCTTGAGTTTTCACAAAGCCAACAAAATTTTTGACCTATCCTGCAGGTAAACATGCAAGCTCCATAATTCTTTTTCTGGCATTTATTAAAATATCAATTGAAGGATGTGCTTCTGCCATATAGACTATGAATTCATTTTTTTTCTTTCTTATCAAACCAGCTATATTTATTATATTATAGCGAATCGCCTTCATACGTTTCTTTTCCCACTCTTTACTAAAAATGAGTTGTCTCATAATACTATTGATATTTACTGCAAAAATCATAATCCACCACCAGGCTGCATTCACGCCCTTTCTTGCTAGTAACAATTTTATTAGGCACAAAGCATGCTTCAGCCCATTGCTGCCCCGTAGCTATTTTCTTCCCTCTTATTTCTTTGTATATCGTATTCCACTGGATCTCCCTGTCTGTATTAATGGCTCTTTTTAAGGCATCCGTAATATCACAACCTACAGCAAATCCGATCCTGCCAAATCTGTTATTCTCCCCATCATCACAGTACTTCAATAATTCATGCTGATACGCAGCACTGTCCGAACGAATATAAATCTCCTCTACTCCCTCTGGTAACATTAAAATACTCTCTTTTAATATCCGTAATACTTCATGACCTGCGGGCACGTTACCATCTCTAAATTCAGTATGTAGTACAAGTTCCTGCTCTGCCCACCAAGCATTTATGGGTTGATAGGCTTTCCCATCTTTATAAGCACATAATGCATTACTCTTTGAGGTTGGTATAAGAGTTGCGTCAATGTCTATTGTTGCACTGCTTTTATAATTATGTCTCTGATGAAAATCCACTAACTCTAAATTAATATCAGAAATCTTATTTAAATTATCATTCATGGCAGGTATAAACGCTTTACCTGACTCTCTCTTCTTCTTTTCTGCTTCATTGTGAAAATTAGAAAGATATCGGAATATGGCAGACGGTGACGGTATTCTATTCACTTTCTGCCTGCGCCAACGCCTCCTGATCTTCTTACGCTCACGCTTGTTTTCCCCTCTTAATTCTATATGTTTCAATATTCTGCAAAAACCCTCATCATGTTCCAGCTTCTCTATATCATCAATGCACTCTCCACCGGCAAGATTAAGAAGTATCAAGGATATTATTATCTGCTCATCTCTCCAACCTTGACTCTCCTTCTTTATCTGCATGCTTCTACTTATAATATTATCCAGACCCAATAGTTTGAATAGTTCCAGATATAATAATAACCCTGATAAACCCGTAAAATTTTTTGATTTTTTTTCCTCTACACACTTGA
This sequence comes from Candidatus Aminicenantota bacterium, assembly GCA_030610885.1. GTDB lineage: Bacteria > Acidobacteriota > Aminicenantia > UBA2199 > UBA2199 > JAUWNT01. The sequence continues at coordinate 31,604 of JAUWQW010000016.1, forward strand.
AAGGTAATATTCCCTGTGGCATAATATGTTCACCTCGTTTGTCGGAGTTAAGTTTAATTGCTAAACTCTATTATAACCTATTATAGGTACAAACGGGGCTTTTTTATACTTTTTTTTCCAGCTTTTGACTCTCTTCCTGAATTATTGATTCTTTTATTATAATTATATATCGGTTTTTTACGTAAAATTAATTTTTTTAGGTGGTGAATCAAGGTATGCAGAGCTAAAAAAAGTGTTGACAGATGGGTAAATAATGTTATAATTCTAATATGATTAAGAATTGTTTCTTACTTGTTTTACCTGCAGTTTATAATGTAAACAATTCCAATAATAATAACAATAATAATCAGGCGGTTCTGCCCGTCTGAAAATATAATTATAAAAAAACCAATATTCTTGTTAAAAATTAAATCAATTTCTATATTAAAATAAGGAGAAAAAATGTTTAAACACTTAATTATACCAAAAGATTATATGTCAATAATAAATTTAGAGGAAACACAAAGGGCTATTAAAGATATTAAGTTTTTTTTTCAGGAAAACCTGGCTGCGTCATTAAATTTAAGAAGGGTTACGGCACCTATTTTTGTTAAATCAGGAACAGGTATTAATGATGATTTAAATGGAGTTGAAAAACCAGTTTCTTTTTTTATTAAAAATTTAGATAATATAAAAGCTGAGATTATTCAATCACTGGCTAAATGGAAAAGGCTTACTCTTTTTGATCTAAATATAAAAGAGGGAGAGGGTATTTATACAGATATGAATGCAATAAGACCCGATGAAATTTTGGATAACATGCATTCCCTGTATGTTGATCAGTGGGATTGGGAAAGGGTTATTTCAAGGGAAGAAAGAAACCTGGATTTTTTAAAAGATGTTGTTAAAAGGATTTATGGAGTTTTAAAAAAAACAGAGAACTATGTCTCCAGACTTTTTCCAAAAATTAAATCCTTTCTTCCTGAAAAAATCACTTTTATTCATGCTGAGGAACTGGAAGAGAAATACCCGAAGTTAACTCCAAGAGAGCGCGAAGATAAAGTGTGTAAAGAATATGAAGCAGTTTTTATTATTGGTGTTGGAGCAAATTTAAAAAATGGCAAACCACATGACAGCAGAGCTCCTGATTATGATGACTGGACAACTCCAACAGAGAAAGGATTGGGTTTAAATGGTGACATTATTGTATGGTATCCGATTCTGGGAAAAACGTTTGAGCTTTCTTCTATGGGTATTCGGGTTGACAAAGAAGTACTAATAAAGCAACTGGGGATTACCGGAAATAGTGAAAGAAAGAAACTTTTCTTTCATCAAAAATTGTTAAATGATGAATTACCCCTTTGTATTGGAGGCGGAATAGGTCAATCCAGATTATGTACTTATTTTTTAAGAAAGGCTCATGTTGGTGAGGTTCAGTCAAGTATATGGCCTGAAAAAATGAAGGAGGAGTGCAAAAAAAACAATATATTTTTACTTTAGAATATGAGTAAGTGTTTGGCCTTCATGTCCCTATCTTGAATGAGTCAAGTTTTTTTAATAATTAGAAAAAAACAAAAAATTACTCTATCGAATTGATAATTAACTTATAAAGGATGACAACAGGTACGTGTGAATTACATTATTTTAAATTATTCCAATAGCCTTTCCCCCTTCATAGAAACCTTTAAGAACGAAATCAAGGTCTTCATCTGTATGAGTGGCTGAAAAAGAAGTTCTTATCATTGCATCTTCAGGAGGAACAGCAGGTGCTATTACTGGATTGCAAAATATGCCAAAATCCCTTAAGAATTTCCATAGCATAAAGGTTTTTTCATCATTTCCTATAAATACAGGAATTATCGGGGTTTCTGTATTACCTGTGTGATAACCCATAGATATTAATTTTTTATTCATAGTTTTACTTATTTCCCAGAGCCTCTCTCTTCTCCATGGTTCATTTTGAATTATCTCCAATGCTTTATTTGCTGCTCCTAATGCAGGAGGTGTTATTGAAGCAGAAAATATAAGGCTTCTTGCTGCATGTTTTATATATTGAATGATCTTATGGTCACCAACAACAAATCCTCCAAGAGAAGCAAATGCTTTTGAGAAAGTTGTCATAATAAGGTCAACTTCTTCTAACATGTTAAAATGCTCGCAAGTTCCTCTTCCATTTTTTCCTAATATTCCAATACTATGAGCATCATCAACCATTACACGTGCATTGTATTTTTTTGCAAGTTTAACTATTTCAGGGATATTCGATAGATCTCCCTCCATACTAAAAACTCCATCAACAACAATGAATTTGCCTTTATTCTCTGGTAATCGACTGAGTTTCTCATCCAGATCTTTCATATCATTATGCTTGTATTTTGTAACATTAGCATAGGAAAGTCGAGTAGCATCAACAATTGAAGCATGGTCCATTCTATCAATTATAATAACATCATTTCTCCCGGCTATTGCATCCGTAATGTCAAAAGTTTTTAAGGTAAAACTTTCAAAACCCTTTATATTAAAGGTTTTCACCTTTATTTAGCTTTTCTCCCTCTTTTTTGTTAAAATCTGCATTTCAGGGAGATTAAAAATGCATGATAATGTAGTTAAATT
>JAUWQW010000127.1 GCA_030610885.1 Candidatus Aminicenantota bacterium
TTGGGGAAGGTGATTAGAAATTAAAATTATTCAATCACCGCTTTTTAAAAAACAGAAGAAAAAGTTGTATAAAAAACAGATAAAAATACTTGATGAAGAGATCAGGAAAATAGTTAAAAATCAGGAAATTGGGCAAGAAAAAAGAGGAGCTCTAAAAGGTGTTCGAGTACACAAATTCCACATTGAAAAACAGCTTTTCTTGCTGGCTTATGAATGGGAAGAAGACATTTTAAAGCTAATTATGGTTGGCAGTCATGAAAACTACTACAGAAATCTTACTAAATATTACAATGAATAATTTAGGATTTTAACAGCTTCCAATATTTTTAATCATTTGAGGTTCTAGTATATCTTCAATTAATTTTTTTGTTTGTTTTGGGTTTTTAATATTTCTAAGAAAACTTTTTGATGGAACATCATAATCAAATAGTATAACACCTTCTTCAGAAATCCCCCGAATATTATTTTTGACAGCACCTACTGGAGTTTTGAAGGGAAATTTCAACAGGTTAACCTGTTCTCTATAGAAGACAATGAACATTTAAGAAAAACTGTAATTGCCCCTGCATTAAAATTGTATAGAAAATAAAGTTTTAAAAAATTACCGGTTATTTTCTATAATTTATCTCTTGCATACAAAGTTTACATTTAGTACAATTTGTACATAATCAAATATTAGGAGGGATAACTTCATGAAGATGGTTTTAAAAGCCAGTGATGTACGAAAGGAATGGAGCAAGTTTATTGATAATGTTAAATGGGTAAAGCCGGCATTGGTAAAGCGTAACAGGGATATAATTGCAGTTTTATCCTTTGATCTACTTGAATTCATTTTAAAGGAGTATAAATTAACTGTTGAAATTAAGCAGGAAGAAGACGGCTCTTATACAGGTATTTTAAATGAAATGGATTTAATGGCAAATGCCACAGATATTGAGTCATTGGAGCTTGAACTGGCCAGAGAACTGTTAGAGTATTCGGAAGAGTATATGAATGAATTCGGCCTTTATTATAATAGTCCAAACCGCAAAAACCATTTTCCATATGTTTATAGAGCAATACTTGCTTCAGATGATATTGAAAAAGTGAAAAAATTGTTTTCTTTTCATATTCAATCAAAAAAGAAAGCAAGCTGATGCCGACCTGGAAAGAGCTTAAAAGATTTTGTGAAAAGGATAATTGGGAACTATATAAAAGCACCGATCACTATTATTACAGAAAACATATGGATAATAGAGTCCTGAAAAGAACAAAAGTTTCAAGGGGAAGTAAAGAAATACCTAAATTTCTTTGGAAGAATATTCTAGAAAAACAATTACAGGTTACTCAAGAGTATTTTAATAAAACAAAGTGATTGGGTTTCATTATTATTACATGTTCCAACGTTAGTTGAAATTATAACATTTAATGAAACATAGTCAGGTGATTGGTGTTTATGATTAATTTGGGTACATTTCTGTTTTATACTTGTTACTGTCAAAAGCAAATTCTTGTGAATTCTATGTTATAATAAATCAATATATTTAAATTATAAAAATAAAAAAATTAAATTAAAAAAATCTATAAATGATTAAGAATACCAGACTACTTTATAAATTTGAAAAAAACCAGCTTAAAGTTGAATCACTCTCATACCCCGAAGCTCTTAAAATTTTTGAATCTTTATGGCAGGAAGCAAATACACTGGGAGTTTTGCCCTCAAAAGATCCCATGGAAGGTATGGAAATAAAAATTAAAATAACAAAAATTCTAAAATCATGTTCGAGGAACTCTTAATAAGGATTGCAAAAACACTGGATAATAATAATATCCCTTATATGATAATTGGTGGACAAGCTGTCTTATTATACGGTGAGCCAAGACTTACTAAAGATATAGATATAACTCTGGGAGTAAGCATAGATAAATTAAGTGAATTATTAAGTATAATTAAAAAAATTGAATTAATGCCTTTACCAGAGAATATAATTGGTTTTACTCAAAAAACATTCGTATTACCGGCTAAAGATATAAAAACAAATATTCGAGTTGACTTTATTTTTTCGCAGACTTCTTATGAAAAACAAGCAATTGAAAGAGTAAATAAAATTAATCTTAAAAATACAATTCTAAAATTTGCCTCAATAGAGGATGTAATTATACATAAAATTTTTGCCGCGCGACCAAGAGATATAGAAGATGCAAAATCCATAATGATCAAAAACCCAAATTTTGACAAAAACTATATAAGAAAATGGCTTAAGGTATTTGACAATTCAATGGGAGAAAATAAATTTGTAAATGCTTTTAAGGACCTTATAAAAAAGTGACAAGAATTAATTTTTAAATGTTTTGCAACATTTTAAACATTCTAATATCTTCCCACACTTACAAACGGCTTTATATCCTTTTGAAGATAGGAACTATAAATATCATTTAAGTAAAAAAATACCAGGAACATTCTTAAAATGGTTATCAAGAGTTAATAGTTTTATTCCATGCCGTAGAGCCAGTGAAGCTATCCAGAGATCATTAGTTGGGATAGGACTGCCTATTTTTTTTAATTCATCATAAATTTTTGCATAAAATTCAGAAGTTTCAATGTCTATATCATAAATCAACATCCTTGGAGAATCTAAAAAATCATCAAGCTCTTTTAAATAGTTTTGTTCCTTTTTTGTGTTTTTAAATCCTGCAAGTAATTCTGCGATTGAAATTACACTAAAAGCAATTATTTCAGTGGTTTGCAATGTTTTTGCAATTTCCTCATTACCCCTCATAAATTCAATATATATGTTTGTATCAATTAATACTCTTTTTATTTCCATAGTTCATGGTCAATTTTTCGCTGTTCATTAATATTTTTTGAAATCAAGTTGTATTCTTCTTTGCTCCACTGGCTAAAAAGATTATCAAGATCCGTGTACTTTTTTGACTTTTTTATTTTTTTTGTAAAGCCGAACTCTGTTTCTATTATTGAAATAATAAACTTGTTCATACTTGTT
>JAUWQW010000023.1 GCA_030610885.1 Candidatus Aminicenantota bacterium
AAAAAAGCAAAATTTGTTTTATTTTTATTGTTTTTTGCTTGGATTGAAAAAAATTACAGAAAAACCTCGATATTGTTAGTGTTTAACAAAATAATGTGCGTAAATTTAGGATAAGTAAATGATTAAAGAGACAGCCTCCGCGCGGCAGCACGCCCAATGACATTGATTTGCAAAACAAAAAAGATGATATTCCCAATAACACAGGATTACAGAATATCAAAAATAGGGCGAACCCCTTTACTCTTTTGACACCAGGGTGAACTGAACGATTTCAGGTCTTGAAAACAGATGCATTGGCGGTCCCCAATAACCAGTGCCACAACTTGTGTAAATATAAGACCCATTATTTTCATAAAGACCATACGGGTATTTATAATACAACCTGACCAGGATGTCCATAGGCGGAATCTGACCAGCATGGGTATGGCCGGATATCTGCAGGTTAACACCCTTTTTCACAGCCTCATCAAAACCGCTTGGCCGATGATAAAGAAGGATAATGGGTTTTTTCAAATCACAACCTTTAATTGCAGAATCCAGGTCCGGACCCTTTTTAACAAATCTTTTTCCTTCATCATCTTCAAGACCAATAATCTGTAAAGTATTCAAAATCGAAATCCTCTCATTTCTCAGGACTTTTATATTTAAATCTTGAGCCAGCTTTAAAAATGTATGTATACCAGCATAGAACTCATGATTCCCGGTTACAGCGATAACCCCATGAAAAGATTTCAATTTTTTTAAAGGTTCGCAGAAATGATAATCTTTACAAGCATCCCCACTGATCAAATCACCTGTAATAACAATCAAGTCAGGATTCAAAGAATTGACTTTATCGACAATTTTTACAATCATATTGGTTGATTTATACTCTTCTAAATGAAGATCAGAAAGTTGAACAATTGAAAATCCCGACATCTCAGCAGGCAGTTTTTTTAAAGGAATAGTGATTTTTTTTACTACAGGAGAACGAATACCATTAAAAAAAGAGTAAACAGAGATTAAGGCAATAAGCAACATAGTAATAATTGTAAAAAGTCTTGCTTTATTGGGAAATATCATAACAATAAACCTTTCAATCAGGAAAACAGAAAAGGAAATAGCAATAATACCAAGCCATACATATGCATAATGATTTAAAAAATAAACTCTCATAATACGACTCAAAAGAACTCCAAGAGGCAATGTTAAAGCAGAAAATATGAAGAATATCTTGATAAAGGTTTTGGTCTTTGCTGAAAAATCAATAAATTTTGTAATTGATCTAAAAATAAAATAATGCATTGTAAAGTAAATAAAAAAGGCTATAAGAATAAATAAGATAAAATAAAAAATTTGCTTCATTGAATCACCTACCCTTTTTTATACCTTTTTTCAATAATTAATTCAACCTTGAAAAAATATTGTATTTATAGAAAATAATTATTAGTGGGTGTGTTAAGTAGTTTAGTGTTAAAATATTTTATATCAAATTTTTTTACAGCCAATAGAGCCTCTATGAGAGGACTTTGAAAAAAGGCAAAACTGTCAACATTTTTTACAGCAGTTAAATGCTTTATTATCAACGTTTTTCAAAAAAAGTATAAAAAAAATTAACAAAACCGTATATTTCATTTTTTTAACAAAAAGGTGAAAACCCTTTATATATATGGATTTCTAACAGTTGGCATCATAATTGCTGCACATTTTGTGTAAGACGAAATTTTTTTGGAGGCATAAAATGCAAAATAAAATTTTATTAATTGATGATGAATCATCTTTTAGAAGAACTATGTCATTAAGTTTGACTCAGAGAGGTTATGACACCGAGCCTTGTGAAAACGGTGTATGTGGTCTAAAAAAAATGGAATTACTCATGAAAAACAATGAAGCCCCTGCAGCTGTTGTAATAGACATTCAACTTCCTGATATTAATGGTGAAAAACTTGCTAAAACCATTAAACTCAAATATCCCGATATTCCAATCATTCTAATTACTGGATATGCAGATAAATTAAACCCTGAAGAGATAGAAAACCTTAATGTTAAGACTTTATTGATAAAACCATTCTCTGCTGATGATCTGACAGCACAATTCGAAGAAATTCTCAAGGAGCGAACCACACCTAAAATAGAAGTATCATATGAGGCACAAAAAGCAAAAAGTGAATCAGCTTATGCACTTTTGAAACTTGAAGACAATGCTGATTTCTTTGAAACATTCAGAAAACTCTACTATATGGATAATATACTCTATTGTGATGCAACTAAAGGCGAATATGACATCATCCTTTTAATTCAGAATGATAGTCTGAATGAATTGAGAGATATTGGCCTGAATAGAATACTTAAGGTGAAAGGTGTTAAAGAAGTAGACTTTCTTGAAGTTAGAGAACCTATTTTAGATGATAGTACAAACAGTGCAATCAATGCAGTAGAAGATGCAATGTCAAAAACATACAACAGTAATATTGCTGAAAACAAAAGAGATCTGGCAAATCGAGTTTGTTCTTACGTTTTGGTTGAATTGGAAAGGGAAAAGTTGGATAAGATATATCCAACCCTGCTATTAAATGAAAATGTTGTCTATTGTGACTACACAACAGGTAAATATAATTTAGTATTGATGATTTATGGAAACCATTTCAGTCAGATTGATAAGATCATTAATGAAAAAATTATTAATCTGGATGGTATATTAAAGGTTAAAGAATATCCAATAATAAACATTTTTGAGATGTAAAAATTATTAATATAATTATTTTAAAGAACAAATAAATTTGATTTACAAACTCAAGAAATTGATGTATAATTTGTTATGAAAAAGGTTCATTCTATATGTAATATAACTATAGAAATTTGAAATTTCATCAAATATTACAAAGGAGTTTGTAATGACAGAATTGAAAAAATCAGACTTTGAGAAAAAAACGATCGTTGATTTCAAAAGAGACTTAATAAACAAAAGAAAACAGCATGGCTCATTAATTCCACTTCTTCAATCAGCTCAGGATTCATACGGATATATCCCGGAAAAAGCTATTTATTACATCAGTGAGTTAGTGGGCATACCTTCAGCAGAAATTTATGGTGTCATTACTTTTTATTCTCAGTTTCGATTAAAACCTTTGGGGAAACATGTGATCCGTATTTGTGAAGGTACTGCTTGCCATGTAAATGGTGCGAAAACTATATTAAGAGCCCTTCAAAATGAACTTGGAATCTCCATTGAAGAAACAACTGATGACGGCTTTTTTACACTTCTCTCTGTAGCCTGTCTGGGATGTTGCTCCATATCACCTGTTATTATGATTGATGAAAAAGTATATGGTAAATTAACTACCAATATGATAAAGAAAATAATTAAAGAACATAAAAAAACTTAAAAAATAAAGATTTTCTAAAAAGATGAGTGACCTTTTATTAAATTTTGTTCAGTTAAATGAAAAGGAGAAAAGTAATGAAAGAGATTAAAGTTGGATTAGCAACCTGCGGTATTGCAGCAGGGGGTATGCTGGTTTATGATGAATTAAAAAAGGAAATCAAAAATAATAATATAGAGGTGGAGCTTAAAAAAACAGGTTGTATGGGAATGTGCTATAGGGAAGTACTTGTAGAAGTGAAAGATGATTCAGATTCCTATCTGTATGCAAATGTTACACCCGATAAAGTAAAACGCATAATTACTGAGCATATTATAAACAATAAACCTGTTAAAGAATGGATTATAAAGAGTAAAAGTATTAACAAAGAAGATGCCTTTTTTAAAAAACAGAAACAAATTGTTCTAAGAAACTGCGGTATTATTGATCCCAGTTCTGTTGATGATTATATTCTCAATAATGGTTATAAGGCTATACAGAAGTGTTTAAATGAGTATTCTAAAATGGAAGTAATTGATATTATTATCAAATCTGGCTTGCGAGGCAGAGGTGGTGGTGGATTCCCTACAGGTTTGAAATGGAAATTTGCTAACCAAGCTGCAGGTGATAAAAAATATATCATTTGTAATGCTGACGAAGGGGACCCGGGTGCATTTATGGATAGAAGTACAATAGAAGGGGATCCTCATTCAATTATTGAAGGGATGATGATTGCAGGCTATGCAATCCAGGCTGATGAGGCTTATATATATGTACGTGCTGAATATCCGCTTGCTATTGAGAGACTATCAATAGCAATCAAGCAATGTGAAGAGAGAGGATTTCTTGGTAAAAATATTTTCAATTCTAATATGGATTTCAAGATAAGAATAAAAGAGGGAGCAGGTGCTTTTGTTTGTGGAGAAGAGACAGCACTTATTTCATCTATTGAGGGCAAGCGAGGAGTACCACGTATCAGACCTCCATTTCCAGCCAATAAAGGCCTCTGGGGAAAACCTACAAATATCAACAATGTGGAAACCTATGCAAATATAGCCTGGATTATTATGAATGGTCCAGAAGCCTTTTCATCAATGGGAACTGAGAAAAGCAAAGGAACAAAAGTTTTTGCACTTGCTGGTAAAATCGTTAGAAGTGGCCTGACTGAAGTACCTATGGGTATTACTATCAATGAAATCATATATGATATTGGTGGTGGTATTAAAGATGGTAAAAAGTTTAAGGCAGTTCAAATGGGTGGTCCATCCGGTGGATGTATACCAGCATCTATGAGTGATCTGAAAATAGATTATGATGAAATCACAAAAACAGGCGCTATTATGGGATCAGGCGGATTGATCGTATTGGATGAAACCACATGTATGGTTGATCTGGCGAAATTCTTCCTGAATTTTACACAAAATGAATCATGCGGAAAATGTACGTTTTGCAGGATAGGAACCAAACGCATGTTGGAAATTCTTGAACGTATTACAGCTGGTGCAGGAAAAGAAGGAGACATACAATTACTGGAAGAACTTTCTTATAAAATAAAAAATAGCAGTTTATGTGGTTTAGGTCAAACAGCACCTAATCCAGTACTCACCACTATTAAATATTTTAGGGATGAATATGAAGCCCATATTAAAGAAAAGCGCTGCCCTGCTCATAGCTGTGTATCCCTCTTAACATACACAATAATAGAGGATAAATGTATTGGTTGCACATTATGTGCTCAAAAGTGCCCTGTAAATGCCATCTCTGGTAAAACAAAAGAACCTCACAAGATCAAACAGGATGCTTGTATTAAATGTGGTCTTTGTTATGATTCATGCAAATTTGATGCAATTGAAAAAATATAAAATCGGAGGAATTCATAAATGGAACAAATCAAAGTTACAATAAATGGAAAAGAAATTCTGACAACTCCAGGAAAAACAATTCTCGAACTAGTCAATGAACATAAAATAGATAACATCCCTACTCTTTGCTATGATGAACGGATTGAACCTTACGGCTCATGTTTTCTATGTGTAGTGGAAATAGAAGGGATGAATAAACTTGTACCTTCATGCTGTACCCCTGTTGCAAATGGTATGGTTATTCACACTGACAATGAACGTATCCGCAGCTCCAGGAAAACAGCTCTTGAGCTGCTATTTTCAAATCATTATGCAGATTGTATTGGACCTTGCATTGACAATTGCCCAGCTCATGTGGATGCTCAAGGATATATTGCACTTATATCTCTTGGAAAATATAAAGAAGCATTGGAATTAATCAAAAAACAAAACCCATTACCTCTATCTATTGGAAGGGTATGTGTGCGTGATTGTGAGCTGGCATGCCGCAGAGATATTGTTGATGAGCCTGTTGCTATTAATAACCTGAAACGCTATGTAGCTGATATTGATGCTAAACACAAATGGATCCCGGAAATAAAACCTAATAAAAATAAAAATGTTGCAGTGATAGGAGGTGGTCCTTCAGGCTTAACATGTGCTTACTATCTTACTCTGGAAGGATATTCAGTTACTATTTTTGAAAAATTACCTGCACTTGGTGGAATGTTAAAGTATGGTATTCCTGAGTACAGACTTCCGAAAAAGGTCCTGAATGACGAAATAAAGTGGATTATAGACCTTGGCATTAATGTTAAAACTAATATTGAAATGGGAAAAGATTTTAATATTAATTCATTATTCAATAATGGGTTCGATGCAATATATATTGCAGTTGGAGCTCATAAAGCCAGTAATATGAGACTGAAAAATGAGGATGATACTAAGGGAGTTCTATGGGGAATTGATTTTCTAAGAGAGCTCCCCACAAAAACCCCGAATTTAAAGGGAACTATTATTGTGGTTGGCGGAGGTAATACAGCTATTGATGCAGCAAGAACAGCTCTAAGATGCGGTGCAGACACAGTAAAAATTGTGTACCGCAGGAGTATAAAGGAAATGCCAGCTCATCCATTTGAAATCGAAGCTGCAAGAGAAGAAGGGGTGGAATTTTTATTCCTGACCTTACCAAAAACCATAATTAGAAATGGAAACAGATTATCTGCTATAGAATGCCTGAAAATGGAACTTAAAGATGCTAAACCCGGAGAACGGCCAAGACCAGTGCCAATTGAAAATTCTGAATTCATACTTGAGTGCAACTATCTTATAGGAGCTATTGGTCAGCAAGTAGATATTTCTTTTAATGATCCAGAAAATGAGTGTCAATTGGAAGCATGGGGCACAATAAAAGTAGACAATAATACTATGAAAACTTCTATTAATGGAGTCTTTGCAGGTGGAGATACAGTAACAGGTCCTTATACTGCTATCAGTGCTATTGCTCATGGAAAGATTGCTGCACAATCTATTGATAAATACTTAAATACAGGAAAAATCGAAAAACAGCAGAAGCCTTTCCTGAGTTTTAAACATAAATTATCAGAGGTTTCGGAACATGAATTAGAACATATTGAAAAAGCGGCCAGAAATAAGATGCCAGAATTGCCTTTGGAGAAACGTACTAATAATTTTAATGAGGTGGAACTGGGATATAGTGATGGTCAGAGTGCCAGCGAAGTCCTTCGTTGTATGGAATGTGGTTGTTCAGAATACTATGATTGTACATTAAGAAAATATGCTGACGATTTTAATGTTGATATTTCTGATTATATTGGTGAATTTCGTAAATACAAAATAGATAATAGACACCCTTTTATTTCTTTGGATTCCAATAAGTGTATTAATTGCGGACTATGTGTACGCACTTGTTCGGAAGTCCTAAAAGTTTCCGCATTAGGATTTATTAATAGGGGATTCAAAACAATTATTAAACCTGCAATGGAAAAAGCTCTTTTAGAAACAAATTGTATTGCATGCGGTAACTGCATAGATGTATGTCCAACAGGAGCTATTACTGAAAAATATACCTTTAAAGTGTTAGGTACCCTCAAAAAAAATAATTATGAAGCAATATGTAACTTCTGTTCTATTGGCTGCAAAATAAATTTCAAAGTTATAAACAATGAGCTTTTCTTTGTCTCTAATTCCGGAGAAAATAGAATGTTGAACAGTCAAAATAAGGGGTACTTATGCGTAAAAGGTCGTTTTGGACACAGATATTTAATGGAAAAGAATCGCTTAACAAAACCTCTTGTAAAACAAGAGAATAGTTTTAATGAAATGGAATGGGATATTGCTATAGATTATACTGCAAAAAAGATAAAAGAAATCATTGATAGATACGGAAATGAATCTGTGGCTGTTTTCGGTTCACCAAAATATTCCAATGAAGAGCTCTATCTCATACAGAAATTAGCACGAACAGGTTTAAAAACCAATAATATTTCAAGTTTTTCAAACTTACTTTGCTGCCCTGAACAAGACTGTCTTGATGACTCTTTAGGAATAACAGTTTCTACAACAACTATGGACAACATTAATAAGGCTGATATTATCGTAGTTATAAATTCAGATCTTTCTGATGAAAACCTGATTATGGAACTTAAAATAAAGGCTGCTCAAAAGAAAAATACCAAATTAATACTCATCAATTCTTCTGAGATAAAATTAACAAAATTCGCAGATTTATGGGTAGATACCAGAAGGGGAACAAATACAGTGTTATTGACTGGAATCGCAAGAGAACTTATAGCTAAAGGGAAAACAGACAATCATTTTATCCAGAATAAAACAACAGGTTTCAACACTCTCTGTGAAATGGTTTCAACATTCAGCCCAGCCAGAGTATGCAATCTGACTGGGATTGATATCCAAAAGTATGAACAATTAATAGAATTGCTTAATAATCCAGATGCTAATATTGTATTTATATACAATCTGGATTCCAGAAAGGAAAAAGCAAAAGGCGATTTAATGGCAATTGCAAACCTTTTGCTGTTAAACAACAGAATAAATCGTGATGGTAATGGATTAATCCTGCTTCGGGACTTTGCAAACTCCATTGGTCTCTCAGATATGGGTGTTTCGCCTCAATATCTGCCAGGTTATATTAAATTTCATGAAAATAACGAAATAAACAGAATCAGTTCTTTTTGGGAAACAGATCTAAAAAAAATATTTAAACCAGTAAACTTTATGGTAAAAATGCTCAGCAGCAAAATCAAAGGTATGTTGATTTTTGGAGAAGACCCTCTCATAAACACAGATAATTTTAAATACTTCAAAGGCGTTGAATTCTTATTGGTTCATGATATGTTCTATAGTCATACAGCCAGAGAGGCAAATGTTGTTTTACCAGCAGCTTCATATATCGAACAAGAAGGTACATACACCAGTTGTGACAGAAGAATTCAAAAAGTAAAGCAAATCCTGAAACCTAAATGCGGAAAACCAAACTGGGAAATTATTGCTGATTTGGCAGGTCATTTCAATAAAGGGTTTGAATATGAATCTACTGAGGAAATCTTTAAAGAAATAAAACAAATCAACCGTTTTTACAAAAATTGCAGCATAAATGGATTCTGGGCAGAGGATATTTTTCAAAAAGAGTTCTTTACAAAAAACAAGAAAGCCAATTTTTCCATTTATGATATTGATATGACAACATTAAGCCCGGAAAAACATGAAATTATCTTTTCAGAAAATTATTTTAAAACTAAAATTAAAAACAAATTGATGATATAATATACTTCAGGAGTAAGGAAACAAAGATGGCAAGTTTAAGTGATTTCAATCTGGTGTTTGAAATCATAAACAATATAATCATTTTAAATAGTGACAATACTATTTCCTTTTCAGGTGATGAAATTAAAAGAGCATTGTGCGATAAGAAAAAAGACCTGGAAACTGCTTTCTTTGATAATTTTCACTCTAATAAAGACCAAACTCTTTGGAAAAATAAAATCAATTGGGTCAGAAAGAATAAAAAACAGACTTCTTTTAGGTTAAAAAAATTAAATGCAACTTTCTATCTTTTCCCTGTGGATTTTAATGGAAACTCCAATATTGTTATATCAACAGATAAAAAGATTCTACAAACCAATCAAATAAGACATGCCTTAAAAGAAAGAGGAAAAGAATTGGAATGTATGTATAATATCAGCTATGAACTCGATACAACTGAAAGTCTTAGTGAAGCTCTAAAAAATTCAGTCTCTCATTTAATAAATGGATTTCAATATCCTAAAATTACTACTGCTCATTTTGAATTAGAAGGTATAATTTATGGCAATAAAGAATGTACTAATAAAAAGCTTATAAACATTTTGAAAGAAGATATAATCGTAAATAAAAAGAAAAGAGGTGTTATTCGGGCTTGCTACAGTAAACCAATCTCCTTTTTAAAAGAGGAAAAAAAATTATTAATAGAGGTGTCAGCTCTAATTTCAAAAGCAATTGAAAAACAGGATCTAAAAATAGAATTAGAAAAATATTTGGGAAATCTTGAAAACCTGGTTAGGAAAAAAACAGAGGAGCTGGAAGAGTCAAAAAAAATGTATCAGGATTTATTCGATAATGCTCCTGATGGTATAACAATATCAGACTTTTCCGGAAAAATTATTAAGGCTAATAGAGCATTTTATGAAATCATTGATTTTCCCCAAAATTCAGATTTACACTATATAAAAGATGAATTATATGAAAATGCTGATAAAGTATGGCCAATAATCATAAAACAGTTAAAGAAAAAAAAATATTTAGGCAGCTTTGAATTAAATTTAATTGACATAAAGAGGAATCTGCACCCGTTTATTGGATCTTTTATATTGGTAGAGAGTAAAGGCAGTACCAATATTGAAGCAATTTACAAAGATATCCGTTTTAAAAAAGAACTGGAAAGAAATTTAATCAACAGGAAAAACTATTTAGAAGAAATTGTAAAAGAGCGAACATTTGACCTTGAGAAACAAAAGAAAATTTTATTATTAAAAAATAAAAAATTACTGGAGCTTACTGAGAAATGTGGTAGAGGTCAACTGGAACTTAAGGCTTTCTTTAATGCCATAACTGATACCATAATTGTAGTAGATCCTGATTTTAATATCACTATGTCCAACAACAAGGAGATTGGAATTAAAGGCAAGTGTTACGAAAAATTGTTTAAAAGAGAAAGTATTTGCAATGATTGCCCGGCTATTGAATCATTTGGAACAGCAGAACCTAAAACAACAGAAAAAAAATCTGATGGGCAATACTACTTACTTAATACATACCCCATACTCAACAATAAAGGAAATGTCGATAAAATTATTGAAATATGCACTAATATAACTACGCAAAAACAGATGGAATTTCAACTTTTACAATCTTATAAGTTAGCCTCACTTGGGAAATTGGTAGCAGGAATTGCTCATGAAGTAAATAACCCCAATACTTTTATCCGCGGGAACATAAAAATCATTAAAGAATCCTTCAATGATATATTCCCCATACTTGATGGTTATTTTGGGGATTACAAAGACTTAACCATTGCCCGGCTAAAATATGATATTTTTAAAGAAAATATCCCTATTTTGATAGATGATATGGTGAATGGTACTAATAGAATAAAAAAGATCGTAGATGGGTTGAGGAATTATGCAAAAAAAGACGAAGGGTTATTATCAGATAATATCCAGATCAATCACGTTGTTAACAATAGTTTAAGACTGGTTGATAATCAGATAAGAAAATGCGCATCCGTTGAATTAGACCTTGATCCAAATATCCCGAAATTTAAAGGCAATATCCAAAAAATGGAACAAGTTATTGTAAATTTGCTTGTAAATGCTTCTCAAGCTATTGAAAATGGTTTCGGCAAGATAGAGGTTAAAACCAGGTTAAATGAGGAGCTGAATCATATTATGATAAAAGTAAAGGATAATGGAAAAGGCATGGATGAAAAAACAAAAAAATCTATTTTTGATCCATTTTTCACCACCAAAAGGGATAAAGGAGGAACTGGTTTGGGCTTGTCAATTTCATTTAGAATCATCAAAGAACATTTTGGCAGGGTTGAAGTTGATAGTAAATTAAATCATGGAACAACCTTTAGAATTTATATTCCAATAAAAACAATGGAACAAAAAAAAGAGGGATAATAAATAATGTATAAAATACTTGTTATAGATGATGATCAGGCTATTTTGAATTTCCTGAAAATTTTTTTGCTACAATCGGGTAGATTCGAGGTACATACATTACAAGATAGCAGAAAAGCATTTCAAACCCTGGAGCATGGTAATTTTGATATTTTGCTTCTGGACATGGATATGCCATACATCACAGGATTAGATATTTTAAAACACATAAAAGAAAATAATATGAGCGTCATTACCATTGTACTCACTGGAGTTGAGGATATTGACCTGGCTATAACATCAATGAAATTATCTACTTATGATTATCTATTAAAGCCAGTTGAGGAAAAAAAATTACTGGAAATCTTAAATTCAGCTGTGGAAGAAATTGAATTTGAAAAATCCAAAACTCAAATTGACAAACCCTCAGCTATGTACAATTTGAAATTCAAAGAGAGTTTTAAGGATATTATTACTCAGGATAAAAAGATGTTAGAGATATTCCATTATGCTGAAAAATTTGCTGCTACTGATAACAGCATTTTAATCTGGGGTGAGAGCGGAACAGGAAAAGAGTTAATTGCCAGAGCTATACACAATATAAGTAACAGAAGAGAAAACAAATTTGTGGCTGTAAACGCTGGAAGTTTTGCAAACGAATTATTCTCTTCTGAATTTTTTGGACATGAAAAAGGAGCTTTTACAGGTGCAATAAAAGATAAAATGGGGTTTATTGAAGAGGCTAATAGAGGAACACTATTTTTAGATGAGATAGGAGAGCTATCTTTACCCATTCAGGTGAAATTATTGAGAGTGTTACAAGAAGAAGAATTCTACAAACTCGGCTCAATTAAAAACATAAAGGTAAATGTAAGAATCATAGCTGCTACAAATAAAAATCTCTATGAAGAAATACAAAAAGGTAACTTCAGAAAAGACCTCTTTTTCAGACTCAACATTAATTCCATATACCTCCCCTCTTTGCGAGAAAGAAAGGGGGATATTACATTGCTTGTAAATCATTTTTTGAAAACATACAATAAAAAATATAAAAAAAACATAAAACGAATTTCAACTAATTTATTAAATATATTTAATAGTTATAATTTCCCCGGAAATGTCAGAGAATTAATGAACACCATTAATAGCTCAACAATCATTGAGTCAAGCAATGAGTTAACAAAGAAATCTTTACCCCATTATTTTCTGGAAAACTCCTACATATCAAAAAACTTTCCTGATGATTTGACTCTAAAAACTCTTCAAGAAGTTGAAAAAGAACACATCAAAAAAATATTAACAAAAACAAATATGAATAAAACAGCAGCTTCAAAAATATTGAAGATTTCAAGGGTTAACTTGATTGCAAAGATAAAAAAATACGAATTAGAATAAAGCTGAATCTTTTTTTTCTATTATATTACTTCAAATAAGGATCAGGGAGTCTGAGTTCTGTAAGTATAGCACCAAAAGTAGATAATAATGCAAAAACAAACATACGCCATAAAAAAACTGCAGCAATATCAGTTGTAATAATTAAACCTTTATGTGCAATTATTGATGAACCTAATGTATATAGAAACCCAACTAAAATACCACAAACAGAAGCAGATATAATTCGCTTTGATAATCTTGCTCCTCTACAACCCAGAGTCACACCTGCACCACAAATCAGAGATATAAGAATCACAACCCACCAGATATCCATTAGTTCAGGCATTGTTTTTATATATTTAAGATAGAAAAAATCAACACCTCCAAAAATAACCGCACTTCCTGCACCATACAAGCTTACATGCC
Source organism: Candidatus Aminicenantota bacterium (assembly GCA_030610885.1). Lineage (GTDB taxonomy): Bacteria > Acidobacteriota > Aminicenantia > UBA2199 > UBA2199 > JAUWNT01. Next base: position 13,165 of record JAUWQW010000023.1, read on the forward strand.
AGTATCGAGGTTTTGTCAATGCTCTAATTTCAGACCTTTTTTGCATTCTTTGAGCAATTGTTAAAGGCCAGTTATAAAACAAACAGAACACCCAGTGCTCAAGTAATGCACCCCTCTCACCAAATACTGGAATAATATGTACTGCTTCTGTAGCCCAATGACCTGCCATAAATCTTGCCAATACAGGATAGCGGTGTGTCATTTGAATCGGAAAGGCAAGGTAACCTATATATTTGAAAAAACTTAAAAATATTGCAATATTATAGTCTTTGAAATTTCTCTCTTTAATAACAAGATACACAACATAAAAACCCCGCACCAGGGAGCCGGGTGAAATTGGAGTGATCTGGAATAATATGAGGATTGCTGCTACTGCAGCCATTGCCTCCGGACCAGTCATCTCCGGATGCATCACCACATAGATCCAGCTTACTATAACTGAAACAATCTGGGTTACAGGTAAAGTACATACATGTACAGCAAGGCTCTTAAGATATTTTTGTATAAATGGCTCTTTAAGTTGTGAACGTATGACTTTTGCATCTTCATCATTAAGTATATGTTTTTTTTCTCCCTCGGAGATCATATCATGCAGCCATTGTTCTCTCATTTCTGAATTAAAATATAGCTTTATGGGCCTGACTATAATATGATTTAACCTCTCTTTTATATATTCCCGACTCGTAAAAAATTTATGTAATCCGGGAGGAAATATTGATAAGGGAAAATGAATAAAAAATCTCCACAAAGATCCTGTGACTTTTTTTGCGCAATTAGTATCAACTCTACCAGCTCTATGCCAGAGAATAACTTTTTCAATCATCTTTCCATGAGTTGCTCTCTTTAAATAGCTCCAGCTTGTTAACATACCCCAATAGTGTTTTCTCCAATCTGCTCTGCCAAAAATCTTTTTTAAAAATGTGCCAAAAACAGGAATAATTCCAAAAGTCAGGAATAAAGCCATAAAGATTTTACTTTTATCCAACTTTTGTTCAGCTTGATTATCAATAAGATTTCGAACTCTCCAACCAATTTTTGAACTATTAAATATTGTTGACCACAACTTCTTGCTGTAAAGAAGTCGAATATGATTATGTGTAATATCCAGAGTTGAATTTCGATAAACCTGCTCTGTTTTTTTCAATTCATTCAGCATTTCTTTCATATCAGCAAATTCATCTTTATTGGACTTAATATAATCTTCCAACTTTTTTATACTTCCGCGATCAAATTGCACAAAGCTGCCACGTCCAATCCCTTTTAATATCAATTTGAAATCTACTGGACTCATAGGTAAAAATGGCAACAAAGTAAGGCCTGCCCTGAAATCAACTGCAACTAAACCCCTAGAAGGATCGCTTTCAGTATTATTATGCTTTAAGCAGTTTGGCTGACTCTTGCATGTTGACCATTCATATTGGCGTGCAAATTCATTACCACCCATATTATGAAGCAGTTTTACAAAATCAGCCATAAATTTTTTCTTTGCTCTATATTCTGGAGAACCAAGGAGCTTTTGATCAACAGATTTACCCCTGAAGAAACGCTTTAAAATATCCATATGATCATCTACTTCCAATCTCCAGGTACGGCCATCAACCCATTCACTCAACTCACCACAACTACCTAATTTTGTATCCACAAAAGTTGCATGTATATTATTAACTACTTTTTCATCTTTAAAGTAAAGTTTTGCGCCGCGCCGTATAAATTTCTGCCAGAGAGCACCTGCTCTTGCTGCATATGGATTTACCTGAATCTGAAATGCTCCTTGGAAACCAATCCAATACAGTACATTACGGAAAATACGAGAGAATCCTGATGCAGGAATGAAAATCTTCATTGCATAAGTATTGCCCTTTTTAAGATATAAATTTTCTTGCTTTTTTGCTTTAATATCCAGCACTTTAACTCTATAAACCTGGCCTGCGAATCCTCCTCCGACAAACTTATCAATATACAGATGCACTTGAGCTTCATTCTGTTTTTCAACCTCTGTGATATCATAAAATAATTCAGTGCCCGGTTCATAACGCCCAATTCGCATTGGTCTATAGAGTTTTGCAGCAATGAACTTTTCTTCCATATCCCTGCAAGTTTTAACAGAATATTCTACTGACATTAGTGCTTATTCTATATTAAATGCACGATCATTTCAATACAAAAAAGAATAAGTAAGCACATACCCTATAGGGTATCTTACATACCCCATAGGGTATGCAGCCTATAAGCCTATTATAATTTATCTTTGGACTCTCTTGCATTGAAATAATTATTTTCACATACCCTATAGGGTATTTTTAGCAAAAACGGAAAACATGCGAATTTTACGGAAATGCTTGATAACAGAATGTTTCAGCAATTTATGACATTTGGCACAAAAATTGCATATACAATTTTGGTTTAATGTTGCAACAAAAACCAATTAAAAAAAGGAGGTAAAAATGAAAAAATTAAATTTAACATGTCTTTCAAAAGGATTTGAAGGTGGAACATCGGGTATTTGTGACTATGAATTACAAGGCAAGTGTGATGATTGTGTCGAAATACTTAGTTACATAGCTGATAATGCTGGTGGTGGTTGCGATTGTAAAAACATTTTCTTTGCATTTGGTTTGTCTCTTTGAAAAATGATAAGGAAAAGAATGTATTCTTTTAAATTGGATGGATGATTATTTGCAGGAGGAATTTTCTTTTTAAGCAAAAATTCCTCCTGTTCTTTCATTCTAATACATTCTTGTCTATTAAAATTTAGGTTATTTTAGAGAATTTACATTAAATTATTGGATAATAATTTAAATATGGATATAAAAAAACAAGGTTAGAAAAAGGTAGGAGGAATTTAAAAGTGAAAAAATTTATTTTAATTATATTTTTGTTTTTTAGCTTATTGTTCATTTTATATGGAAAAATAGTTTCAATTCCAGATTTAGTTAACCCTAATTCAATTTTTATTGATAAAAACAATATGTACATAACTGAAGGTACAAGCGTTTATATTTATTCGTTGAAGGATTTTAAATTATTGAAAAAATTTGGGGAAAAGGGACAAGGGCCAGGGGAGTTTATTACTCTTCCTGGAATAAGTATAAAACTTAATATATCAGGTAATCATCTATTTATAAACAGCATTTCGAAAGTTTCTATATTTACAAAAAAGGGTATTTTTGTAAAAGAAATAAGAACTAAAGAGCGTGATGCTGATTTTCAGCCTATAGGTAAAATTTTTGTGGGTTCATCTGTTATAATGAAGGATAAAATTCGATATCAAACAATTAATATATATAATGCTAATTTTAAAAAAATTAAAGAGATCTTTAGACAAAAAGCCCCTTTTCAGCATAATAGCCTAATTACAGGATTTAATCCTCTTATTCAATCAACTTCTCAGTTTTATAGCATGTATGGCAGAATATTTGTTAGTGACAACAATGGTATTATTCATGTTTTTGAAGAAACAGGAGAAGAGATATTTCTTATAAAATATAATTTTGAAAAACTTAAAGTGACAAATAATCATAAAGAAGAAGTCTATAACTATTATAAAAATCATCCGGGTACAAAAATGATATTTGAAGCAATTAAAACCAAGATAAAATTTCCAAAATATTTTCCATATATTCGAAGTTATAAAGTTAATGATAACAGGATCTATGTTTTACCATATGCAAAAAAGAATGGAATGAACTGTTTTTATATTTTTAATATGAAAGGAAAATTAGTTGAGAAAATTCCTGTGAAAATTAGAGAAAAAAATATATTAGAATTATATCCATTTTTTATTAAAGGAAGAAAGTTATTTCAGCTTGTTGAGAATGAAGAAGGATGGGGATTACATATTAAATCGATTTGAGTAAAAATGTTAATTAGAAGCGAAAAAGGAAACAATTACTTTTTAAGCAAAAAAATTCCTCAAATATTATTATTGCACCCTTTGTTGACTTATTTAATTGAGTTAAACTATAAAAAAGATGGGAGTTTAAAAAACTGGATTAGAAATTTTAAGAGTGGTTTTATAAAACTAAATGGGAAAAGAGTAAAACTTAGTAAAGAAGAGCTTAAATATTACTATGAGTATTTTTTGTTTTTAAAAACTAATAGTTATTTCAATAATAATAGAAAAATTAGATTAGGAGAAGTAATAAACTATAATTCCAATAATATTAAATTCTACTTAGCTAATACAGAGCAAATTTGTTTTGAAGTTACAGATGATTGTAATTTAAAATGTAAATATTGTGGTTATGGAGAATTGTATAACGGATATGATGAAAGAAGAGGAAAAAAGATTAGTATAAAAGCAGCAAAGAAAATAATTGACTATCTGATTACTTTAAAAAAGGAGTATTTAGGTCACATTAAAACTAATAAAAAAATTTTAATTTCATTTTATGGTGGCGAACCTCTGTTAAACTTTTCTTTTATTAAAAAAATCGTTGATTACATAAAACAAATCAGGACACCTAATTTTGAATTCCTTTTTTCAATGACTACAAATGGGACCCTTTTACATAAATATACCGACTTTCTATTTGATAATGATTTTTTATTACTAATTAGTTTAGATGGAGATAAAAGAAATAATGAATATAGAGTTTTTGTAAATGGTCGTCCAACTTACAATATAATTTTAAAAAATATTTTCGAGTTAAAGAGAAAATATCCTGAGTATTTCGAAAGATCGGTTAATTTCATCTCAGTAATACACAATAAAAATTCTATTTATCATGTTTTAAAATATTTTAAAGATAAGTTCAAAAAGCACCCAATAACTATTGGTTTATCAAATGTAGGTGTTAGACCTGATAAAAAAGAAGAGTTTGAAAAGCTTAAGAATAGATTTTTAATGGACTTAAATATTAAAGAGATTGAAAAAAATTTACAAAAGATGGAATTGTCAGATTTCCCTAGACTAAAGAGGGTTGAAGATTTTATTAAAGTTTATAGTGGTTTTGTTTTTAATAAAATTGGCTCGCTTTTATATAGGAGAGAAAATATTAATTATATAGCAACTGGAACTTGTAATCCTTTTGAAAAAAAAGTATTTGTTACTGTGAATGGGAAAATTTTACCTTGTGAAAAAATTTCGCAGAAATTTTTTCTAGGTAGAGTTGATAAAGAAAATATTATTTTAAATTTTCAGAATATTGCTGATAAGTATAATGAGTTTTACAAAAAGATGAGTGTTCTATGTGATAATTGTTATAATAGCGAACTTTGTCATCAATGTATTTTGTTCTTAAATCTTGAGGATGATAGAATAAAATGTAGTAATTTTTTAAATTATAATAATTTTAAAAAAAAAATCTCTTATATAATATCGCTTTTAGAGAACACACCTAATTATTATAAGCAGATCCTTAATAATTTGGAAAAGGAAGGTAAAATTTAAAATGAAAAGTACTGATTTTAATGTAAATGAAAATTCTTACTGGTTGTATTTACATCCCTATGTGTATACCTCAATAAAAAAAAATCATGCAATTATATATAACACTGTAAATCATAAGCTAATTGAAAAGGAAAACAGTAAAAAGATATTAAAAATAATAAAAAGGTTAAATTCAAACAAAAATTTATATGTGATAAGGTTAAGCAGGAAAGATTTTGATGATAATATTTATAAATTTATTATGAAGATCAAAGAGAATTTTATGGGCGATTTAATGAATACCTCTTATAGTTTAGGAAAACCCATTCAATTTAAACCTATCTTAACTTTACAAACAAGCTTTGAAAGACTAACGACAGTTGTAAAAGCTCATAAAATATTAGAAAAAGACAAATTAAAGGATTATTTAAATTCAATATACCTATATATAAATGATCAATGTAGTCAATCTTGTGAAATGTGTAAAAATGCTTTTAGACAATTCCCCTATTGTCATAAAACAAATAATAAAAATGAAATAGAGATAGAAAATATTAATATGCTTTTGAATGAAGTGAAAGGCAGTAAATTATATAAAATAAGTATTCTTGGGGGAAATATTTTTAAACATTCACAATTCAGAGAATTATTGGAGACGCTAAATAGGAATCATTTAAAGAAGGAATATTTTATTCATTATTTGAATATAATAAACAAAGAAAATTACTTAGACATTATGAATAATAAAAATTCTTATTTAAACATACTGATTCATTTTCCTTTAGATGAAGATGTTTTAAAAGAAAGCCTTACTACTACTAGTAATTCAAAAATAAATTTCACATGCTCTTTTGTTGTGAAAAGCAGTGCAGATGTTGAAACTGCGGAGAATATAATTTCAAAAAATAAGGTAAAAAACTTTTGTTTTTTACCTTATTTTAATAGAAAGAATGTAACTTTTTTTAAAAAATATGTATTCATTAATAAAAAAGCAATTTTAGATAGTTTTCTAACGATGAATGATCTTTTTGCTAGAAAAGTATTAAATAGCTATAGCTTTAGAAATTTAACAATATTAAGTAATAAAGAAATTTATGCTAATATTAATAATCCAACAATTGGAGAATTAGGTAAGGATAATTTATTTAATGTAATAGCAAAAGAGTTAAATACTGGCAAATCATGGTTTAAGGTCAGAAAAAATGTAAATCCATGTAAGAGTTGTGTTTACAATGAGTTATGTCCACCAATATCTAATTATGAATATGTTATTGGGAAATATAATCTATGTAATATGTGGAAAAAATAGTGTTGTTTTTAAGAGATTTATATTATAAAATATTAATGGTTGTAACTAAAAATTTTGGTCTGCACTTAACTAAAGTATGTTAGGAGAAAACTATGTTGTGTGTAAAAGAAATATATAAAAAATATGGTGATATTAAGGCTTTAGATGGACTTTCGTTTGAAGCTAACAAAGGAGAGATAGTTGGGATAATAGGTTCAAATGGTGCTGGGAAAACTACTCTCTTCAGGATAATTGCTGGGCTTATAAAAAAGTATAAGGGATCTATAAGTATTAACAATAAAACTTCTTTTTTTAAAAGTCTTGAATTTGTTTCTTATTTGCCTGAGGAACCAAAATTTAGAGAAGAGTTTAATGTAAATCAATTATTTAAAACTCATGCTTTGCTTTATAGAATGAAAAAAGATCAAATATATAAACAAAAAACTGAGCTTATTAAATTATTTAATTTAGGTTCTTGTATAAAACAGCCTCTTTCAACTCTTTCTAAAGGGAATAGAAAGAGAGCATATTTTATGGCAGCACTTGCAAATTTAAGTAAATCCGACCTTCTTCTCTTAGATGAGCCTTTTGACGGAATTGACCCTGAAAAACGAGTTAGAATCAGGAGATATTTGAAAACATTAAAAAATAAAATAATTCTTCTTTCTTCTCATACTCTTTTTGATGTTGAAAAGATTGCAGACCGTGTTATTTTGATAAAAGATGGGAAAAAATATAAGGAGATTAAAGATATAGAACCAACAAAACTTGAAGATGAATTTATGAAAATGGTGGAGGATAAAAATGAATAAAGGAGTTTTATACTATACCTTTTTAAATAGGATAAAAGATAGACCTTTTTTACTCTTCTATATAGTTGGTGTGGTTTTATATTTTATTTTTCTTTACTTTTCTGTACCATTTAATAAAAATTCTATTGATTTTTTTGTTAAAGGTCCAATTACTCTTTTTTTAATTTATTTTAGTTTGGTCTCAGGACTAAATGGGCTAGGAAAAGATAAGGATAGAGGATACCTAGAAATATTATTAACAAAATCTGTGAAGATCGAGGAATTACTTCTTAGTTATTATATTACATATCTCTTTTTTTCAATTTTCTTTTTAGCAGTAATTTATTGTCCAACTATACTTTTCTTTGGATCTGGTTTTAATCTTACATTTAATATATTAATTATTTCTCCAATATTATATATTCTACTTTATGTTTCATATACTATTTTTTTTTCTGTTATTACAAAGGAAAATATGTATATTGTTGCAATTATTGTTTTAAATATATTTTGTGCTTTATTGCCTCAAATTAATATTAAATTTAAAATTATATCTAAAAATCTATTTCCAGAAAGTAATTTGAAAAAATTAATTGTGATGTTAGTTTTGCTTGTTTTATCATTTATCTTTGTAAGAAGACAGAAAAAAGTATAAGATGGATTTGTACAGGTTACAAGAAATATTTAATCAAATATACATCTAATTGAGTATTTTGGTAAAATGTTATTGACATATAAATTTATTCCAAAAAAATATAACAAAATACTATATTTTATTCTACCCTATTGGAAAAAAGGCATAATTCCAGTCTTATTTTTATTGATTTCAACATTTATTTCGTTTGTTTTTCCATTGTTTCCAAAATGGGCTATAGATGATGTTGTTATCAAAAAAAATTATGATAAGCTTTTATTTTTAGCAATAGCCTTTCTTATATTAATCCTTTTCCAGAGGTTGTTTTCATATTTAAATGAAATTACTTTTTTTAAATTTCAAAAAAAAAGCATATTAAATATTCAAAAAAAATTGCTTAAAAAGGTATTTTACTATCCAATGGAGTTTTTTGATAAAAACCATTCCGGATATTTAATGGGAAGGATAAGAGGTGATGTTGCTGGTTTGAGCTATATATTTTCTTCAGGCCTGGTTATGTTCTTTATGGACTTTGTGAAATTTATTGGTACATTTATTATTTTGTTAACAATGAATGTTAAGTTAACACTCATCTCAATATGTATTCTTCCTTTTCTAATAATTAAAATAGTCAATTCAAAATCGAGTATGAGAAAAATAAATGAAAAAATTCTTGAAGAAAATGCAAGATTGGAAAAGGAACTCTCTGATTCATTTCAAGGTATTGAGGTTTTAAAGAGTTTTTCAAAAGAAGAAGAGGGTATTAAACGGACAGGAGATGCACTTTCAGATTATCAAAGAATTGAAGTGAAAAGAAATGTGATTTTATCTAAATATAGAAACATAATAGATTTTATTGTTCATTTAGGAGAAGTTTTACTACTTTATTTTGGAATTATAGAGGTAATTTCAGGAAATTTAACAATTGGTGGTTATATTGCATTTTCAGGATATTTGATATATTTATATTCTCCTATACGCAATTTAAGTAGTGTAATGATATTCTTTGATTATGCAAAGAGGAGTTATGACAGGATAAAGGAGTTGCTGGATATTCTACCTGAGGATATAGGAAATTTAGAGATTTCTGAAATAGAAAAAATAGAAGTGAAAGGTTTAAGTTTTTCATATAATGGGAAAGATGGTGTGATAAAGGACTTGAATTTTGAAATAAATAAGAGAGAAAAAGTTTTAATAGAGGGAGAATCAGGAAGTGGAAAATCAACTCTAATAAAATTAATACTTGGTTTATACAGGCCTCAGAAAGGGGAAGTAAATATCAATGGAATCAATTTAAAAGAAATAAATATAAATAAATTAAGAGAAAAGTTTGGCTATATATCCCAGAATGTTTTTCTTTTTAATAAAACATTGAGGGAGAACCTTATATTCAACAGCAATAATATTACTGATGATAAACTTTTAAGATTAATAGAGGAATGCAGACTTGATATAAAGATGAAAAGTCTTAAGAAAGGTCTGGATGAAATTGTATCAGAGAAAGGTGCGAATTTTTCCGGAGGAGAGAAACAGCGCATTGCACTTGTAAGAGCAATGATAAAAGATCCGGATGTAATAATAATTGATGAAGGAACTTCAAATATTGACATAAAAACTGAACAAGAGATACTTAAAATTGTTGAGAAAAAATTTAAAGATAAAATTATAATAAGAATTACTCATAGAGAAACAAAACAGGGTATATGGAAAAGAATTTTAATATAGGGAGGAAAAATGAGAATAAAATTAATTATTTTTTGTATTGTAATTTTAGTAAGTTTTTTAGATTTGAATCTGTTTTCGGAAAAATTGAATGTGGCTTATAAAATTGAAAATGATAATATCTATAAGCCTGTCAAAATCATAGTGTATGAAAAAGAAATATATCTGCTGGACTCAGCAGATCAATCCATAAAAGTTTTTGACAAAAAAGGTAAGTTGAAAAGATCGTTTGGAAAAAAAGGAGAAGGACCTTCAGAGATAAAAAATGCTACAGATTTTTCTATTTTTAAAGGAAAGGTTTATATACTCGATTCAAGCGGCAGAAAATTTGAATTGTTTTCTGTGAAAGATGGTAAATATTTAGGATCAAAAAAGTTCATCGCTTTTAATCCGAGCAAATTCATCATTAGCAAAGGTTCATTTTTTATTAGTACTCTTTCCTTTCAGCCAGCGCAAAAAATTATAAAAAAATTTGAAGATAATACAGATAATTCTTTGAAATCAACTCTTTCTTTTATGAATTGCGTGCCCATGAGATCTGATGACTTTTCCGTAATTTATAATAACTTTGGCTTTATTACAGAATATAAAAATAAAATTTATTTTGCATACACTGTTACAAATAAAGTAGTAGAATATAGTAAGGATGGTAAAAAACTTAGAGAGTTTATTCTGCCACTAAAACCAATTGACTTAAAAAAACAGATTAATAAGGGCAATACAATCCTGAAAACTGGAGTTAATTTTGATATTAGGAACTGTGATGGAGAGCTTTTTCTATTAGCCAATGATATTGAAACCAGGCAAAAGAAAATCTTTAAATTGGTCAAAAATAAATTCAAGCAATCACATACTATTGAAGAAAATATCATAAGCTTTGATATTAGCAATAATGAACTCTTTGGATTAAACATCGAAGACTCAATAGTGCTTGTTTATAAATTAAAAAAATGATTGAAATTAAAAACATATCAAAAACTTATAAAAAAGTAAAAGCCTTGGATAATGTAAGTGTAAAAATTGAGAAAGGAGAAATATTTCTCCTTTTGGGCAATAATGGAGCTGGCAAAACGACTTTGTTAAAACTAATACTTAGACTGATCTTCCCTGATTCAGGAAGTATTGTATTAAATAGAAAGAATCTTAAAATAGGTTATATGCAGGAGGAGAAATTCGGAAAATCGGAATGGACAGTTGAGCAAATATTAAAATGTGTCGGGGAACTTGAAAATATATCTATGTATGAATTGAATAAAAAAATAGAAGATGTTTTGTTAAAATGTCAACTTTTAAAGAAACGTAAAGCTAAAATCAAGGAACTATCAAAAGGATTGAAGCAACGAATAAAATGGGCTCAGGCCATATTATTAGACCCCCCCCTCTTGATTCTGGACGAACCTACATCTGGTTTAGATCCAATGGGTAAAATTGAAGTAAGAAGGTGGATCAAAAAAGAAAAAGATAAGGGAAAAACAATCATTATATCCACTCATCTTCTGGATGAAATGGAAAAAATCGGGACATATTTCTCCATATTGACGAATGGCAAATTAGCTGATGAAGGAAAGATAAATAAACTAGTTTCAGAAGACCTGGAAACTCATTTTTATAATATCGTTAAAAAGGAAAGAAAAAATGAATGTGATTATTAAGAATACCACAAGGGACCTATTAAAAGTTAAGCGTGTTATTTATGTTCTATTTTTTGGCACTCTGTTTTTCATAATAAGCTATGGAATAAATTTTTCTATTACTAAAGGTGGCGCAAATCCGCAGGATTTTTCAGCTTATGGGAAACTTGTTACTTTGCATATTTTTTTATATCTTTTTTATGTCATACTAGCAATTGTCACTACAAATGATTTGAGTGACGATATTGAAAATGGATTTATAGAAATTTACTTACTTTCTGTTTCCAGGAAAAGATACTTTTTTTCGAAATATCTTGCATATGTTTTCAATTATACCTTAATTCTCATCTCAATCGGTATTATTGGTTTAATTGCATGTAAACTATTTCTAAAAATAAATTCAGTTGAGATAAAAATTCTTTTAGCTTTTTTAGCATTAGGTGTTAATATTGCCTTCATGCTACTGTTGGTAATGCTATTAGTTATAAAACATAATTTGAAAGCTGCCAGCCTTTCATCGATTCTTATTTTCGTCATTATCTCGATTTTAAACTCGGAAACAATTGCTTCTACAATTTTCAGATCCAAAGTATTAGGTAAAATCATATCAACGGGTTTGCCTTCAATTTTAAAAATACAAAACGAATTTATTCGGTTTGGAACTGGTTTTGGCTTCTCAGAAAATTGTTGGATGCATTTCTTGAACATTTTTATCTATTTCATAATTTTGTTTACAGTTTTAAGTTATTTAGTAAAAAAGTATGAATGTAAAGCCTAGGTAAAATAAAGACAATGGATAAAAATATAAAAAGTGATTTTAAAAAAAAATTTGCATTAATGCTGGATTTTTTCAAATTGAGAAAATTACTGGTACTTTTTACATTTGTTATATTTGCAATAAACGCTTCAGCCTCTATTATATCTCCTGTCTATTTAGGAAAGTTAATTGACACATTTAAAAATAAAAGTAAATTTGATCTCTCCCAGGTTCTTAGTGGTGGAAAAGAATTCCTCTTCTTGTTTTCAATTATTATTATTTGCCAAATCATATCTGGAATCCTGAATTCCTATTTAAAAAAAGAATCAGGGATCCATTACCAAGAATTAATTCTGGGGAAAATCCTTATGCTTCCTTATTTGAAATTGATAGAATACAGGACTGCATATTTACAAAGCCGATGGATCAGTGACTCTATGAATTTATCTAATTTTTATGGAGAAAATTTATTTGAGATATTAAAAAATATTCTAATTATCATTTTTGGGATTGGTGTTTCTTTATATATATTGCCAAAATTTTCACTTTTTGTGATTGTCTTTATCGCTATTGTCTCCATATGCGTGTTCGGAATTTCACGATATCTGATCAAGCAATTGAAAAAATATTTAGAGGAGTTTTCAACCCTTTCTGGGAAAGTAAATGAGACAATAGCAGGTGTTATAGAGTTGAAAATAATGGGATTTATCGATTTGTTCAAGACAATTATTTCTAGTAATATTAAAAGTACTGCAAATAGATATTTCTCAATACAGATTAAAGCATTAATAATTTTTGCGTTCATTAATTTATTTATTTTTAGTGGCTTCTTCGGAATTTTAATATATTTCGGTTTTATGTTAGCCAATAATGAAGTAACCGTCGGTACAGCAATCGGGTTCATTGCTGTCATTTTCTTTATTATCCGTTCATTGTCCAGTCTTGTCAGTGGTATTAATAAATTAAATACATCTTTTGCATCTTTAAATCGCACAGCAGAACTGTTTGAGCTCAAATTAAAACCCCTGGAAAAGAATGAAAAAACAAAAATCGATAAGAACCTTAAGCCAATTCAATCTATAACTTTAAAAAATATTTGGTTTAAGTACAAAGTTGAGGCTAATTATATTATCAGAAATTTTAGTTATAAATTTAAAAAAGGGAATGTTTATGCCCTAACAGGGGAAAGTGGTGTAGGAAAATCGACTTTGATCAAAATTTTAATGGGAATCATTGAAGCTGATAAAGGAACTATACTAATTAACGATGTATACTTGAACGACGAGATTATACCATTATTCTGGAATAAAATCGGATATTTGTCTCAAGATCCTTTTTTATTCAAGGGAAAGTTAGTTGATAACCTAAAACCTTTAGTTGAAGAAAAATCGGATGAAAGTCATTTAAAAAAAGCCTTTTGTGATTCCGGCCTTGAAAACCTGGAATCAATCTATAAAATTGAAGTTGAAGAAGGAGGGAAAAATTTCTCAGGTGGAGAGCGAAGGCGTATAGCCCTGGCAAGAGCTTTTATAAAAAAAGTAGATATTTTGATACTCGACGAACCCACTTCTCAAGTAGACCAGAAAAGAGAAAAAATTATGATGAACTCCATTATCTCATTTGCAAGAAAAGGTAAAATCGTCATAATTATTGCTCATAGCCATTTTACTTTAGATCTTGCTGATGAAATAATTGATCTCTCTTTATTAAAAAAAAAAAACAGTTGAGTGTTGCAAATATCTGTATATACCATTAATACAAAATTTATCTTATATTATTCTTTCTTTAGCTGGCTTTTTCTTTTTTTACCTTACTTTATGGTTCACTCAGAAATAACTAGTATAAAAAGTCTATCTAAATGTGAGTTTCAAAAATTATTCAAGAATTTCCTATATTATATTATGTTACAGCCCCAAAAGCCCCGCAACAGTATGTAATTTAAAAAATATACATGGAGGAGAATATTATGAACTTAGAATATGTAAACAATAATTTAACTCAAATCGGTATTCATTTAGATCAAGCCTCAAAGATGAAGGGAGGAAAAATAAAGACATCTCAGGAAACTGCTCAAATAGGCCTCAATCAACTTAAAAAATTATCAACTCACGTTGATTTTAAAATAAAACAAATCAATCATCATGACTTTCTAAATATTCCTGTATTTCAATTTTATACTAAGTTAACATCAACTACAGGGAAGGGGTTAGATGGAGATTTAGCAAAAGCTAGTGCTATAATGGAATTTATAGAAAGATATTCTTGGAAACAATATCTTCATTCTAATCAAGAAAAAATAGTCTATACTACAATAGATGAATTAAATAATATTGGTTTTAATGAGGAATATTTCACAAACAATCTGGCGGATAGTTTCGTTATTAAAAGGAATTTCTTTAAGATAAAAAAGATTAAAATGCGTTGGGTAAAAGCTTACTCAATAAGTAATGATCGTTTTATCTGGTATCCATTATCCTGGCATAATGCAGTTAATTTATCCAATGGTTTAGCTAGTGGAAATTCATTTACAGAAGCAATAGTGCAAGCTATATGCGAAGTTATTGAAAGGCATATATATTCAAAAATTGTTTATTCAGAAAAAATTCTTCCTACTGTTGATGTGAACGCTTCTCAATGGCCTCGTGTGAAAATTCTGTTGGATAAATTCAAGTCAAATGGAGTTGATTTAATATTAAAGGATATGACAGATTGTATAAAAATTCCCACAATTTTCGCTTGGGCTCATGATGATTCCTGTGATATTGTGAAAGATATTTGTGGAATGGGTACTCATCTTAGTTCTGAAGAAGCTACTATAAGAGCTATTACTGAATGTGCACAAGCTCGATCCTCGTTGCTTCAGGAGAGATCTTCCTTTGTGAATCCTAAAAATCTGGATTATTACTATATGAAAAAAAACAAGAAAGGCCGTATGCTTTTTAACAACGATGAATTTTATAAACGGATGGCTAAAAATTCTAAATATATTAATTCATCAGAAATTGAAGATTTACAGAGTAGTGACATTCTTGATGATCTTAAAGTCCTTATAAGTTTATTGAAAAAAGAATCTCATGAAATTTTTATTGTTAATAAAACACATCCAGAACTTTGTATTCCTACGATAAGAGTTTTTATTCCATCATTAAAGTGTTATATTTCGCCCTCTGATATTCCTGTTTCATTAGATTCAATTCTTGCTCATGTTTATCTTGATATACATGATATAAACAATGCAATTATATATCTAAAAAAAACAGGGGATGAGTTTTTATTAAAAAAAGTATATCTTTTGGATAAATTCCAGAAAAAAGGATTTTCGAATAAAGAATGTATAACAAAACTTGAAGAAACCTTTAGAGGAAATATAATAAATATAAAAGAAAAATATTGTTTGAGTAAAAATATAAAAGTAAGCAGGGATCCAAAGGACGGAAAGATTTCCCTGGTTAATACCGAAAGTAAGCTATGTGCTAAGATAGAAACTACTTCATTTAAATACTTAAAAGAATTAGAAGGAAAAAACATTAAACAGATTGTCAAGGAAAATCAAAGTTTAAAAGGATTTGATAAATATCAATTCTATGATTTTTTAGATAGCCTTTTGTTTGCGGGTTTTATTGAATTTTCTAAAAAATAGATAGCTCTAGAAATTTTAATATAAGGAGGATAAAACGATAAATTTTGCAGATAAACAAGAGTATATGGTTGGCTGAAAAACCTCGAGCAAACAATGAATTATATGAAATGGAATCTGAAATAGTTAAAATAGTAAAAAAAAGCAGAGAAAATCTGGCAATTATTCCTACAATTAAAAAAAATTCTAAATTAGAAGATTATATTAAGAGTTGTAAAACACACGAGATTCAGTTTAGAGATATTGGTTATAAGGTTGAAAATAGACAAATTTTATATTGTTTTCCTTACAGATGGATAATTGCAGTTATTTAACATATAATGCTAAATTTAGGAGTAATAAATAATGAAAAGTAAATTTTTATTAATTTTTATACTTATTTTTACTTATTTTCTTTCAAGTTCAGCTCAACTTCAATTAATAAAAAAAATTGATCTTGAAAAATTTGGAATATTAAAGCCTCAAATAATGAAAGTGAAGGATGGAAACATATATATATACGATACAGCAAATTCAATGTTTTATAAGATAAACAAAGAATTTAAAGTTGAAAGAAAGTTTGGAAAAAAAGGAGAAGGACCTGGAGAACTTAGGAATCCAATAGGGTTTTATATTTATAAAAACAGAATATACATTAATGATATTGGAAAAACTATTGAGTGTGACCTTAATTATAATTTTATAAAAGAAAATAAATCAAACTTAATTAGTAGTACTTTTAAATTTATTTTGGATAGAATCAACAATAATACATTTATCTCACAAAAAATGAGTGTTAAAAAAGATAAAATCATAAATTCTTTAGAGCTAAATTTTAAAGAGAGAACAATAAAACTGGTAGATTCAGTAATGGATGTAAAACCAAAAATAGATCTTAATAATAAAATAATTTTCTCATACAGTATTGGAAAAGAAAAATGCTATATTGTTCCGGATGTTAAAAAATTTTATATAAAAAGCTTTGATTTAAAAGAACATAAATTTAAAAACTTTTTTTATACCTGATTATAAACTTATTGATATTGAAAAAGATAAAATGTTTCTTGTTATTGAAGATGAGACATATTATCTCTTTGTTTATAACTTAGATATTTAAGTAAAAATGCAGAGACAAAGCTAAATTAAATAATTTTTTGTTTAATAAAGCTTATGATAAAAATTTGGGAGAAATAAAATGAATAAAATTAAACAATACGCAGTAGTTGCATTAATTCTCTCTGTTATTTCAATTGTCGCATTAATTTTAAGTCATCTTGCATTAACAGACATAAATCATGGAGAACAAAACCTGACATTGGAATGGACTATATTGCAAGTTTCAGCCACAATTTTTTTGGTTTTTATTGTTTCTACAATATTAACCTTAATAAAGGTTTTAAAGTCAGATTTATTAAATTCCAAATAATTGTTCTTTCAATGGCGTCGTGTTTTTTATCAATATAATATCTCGAGTAATTTATAATTCGAAAAAAATCACTCATTAATCTTGCTTCATCTTTAGAATTAATCTCATCATTATTGAAACTATAAGCATTTACACCTTTGATAATGTTTAGTATTTTTTTTCCAGATGATATTTTATTTAAGTATTCGGGGGTTTCATTCTCTCTTCTTTTAAATCGAATTGCCATTTTTAAATTTTGATGTAACATTCTATTTATATTTTCCTATATCAATTATTTTATTAACAGATATTTTTTCCTATGTCAATTTATATTAGACTTTTTTTTATTCTTAATAATAAAGCTCACCCGCCGCTATGGAGCGAAATGGAAAAATGTCAGGTGCAACAATTTGTTATGTGCTTTTTTCATTTCTTATTCGAAATGCGATACTTATCCAATAAACCTATAAATTCAATATCATTCTTATACGCTTCCCAATCCTCATCTTCTTCAACAAACTTAACTGTTATTTCTTTTTTTATTAAGCTATTCTCCAGATATTTTAGCGCATTATTCTTTTCCTTTTTCCAAGCATAGACACAGGCTAAGTTATAAGACGAACCGCCCAATTCAACCGCTTTATTTAACTTCTTAAAACTTTGCCGATAGAGCGCCTCATCTTTTTTCAATTTTGCCAAATAATAAATCCCAGTTCCCCAATTATAAAAAGCGGAATCGTTTTTGGGATTTAATTCCGTTGCTTTTTCGTATTTCTCAAAACTTTGCACATAGAGTGCCTCATCTTTTTTCAATTTTGCCAAATTAGAAATCGCAGTTCCCCAATTATAAAAAGCGGAATCGTTTTTGGGATTTAATTCCGTTGCTTTTTCGTATTTCTCAAAACTTTGCACATAGAGTGCCTCATCATTTTTCAATTCTGCCAAGTCGGAAATCGCAGTTCCCCAA
>JAUWQW010000032.1 GCA_030610885.1 Candidatus Aminicenantota bacterium
GCAGTTACACCGATCCCTCCATATCTATTTGGTTTTAATAAAAAGATTGTTGATTATGATTACAACATAGAAAAAGTAAAGGAACTTCTAAAGAAATCCGGGTTAGAAAATGGTTTTGAATGTTCGCTTTTTTATACAAAAACAAATATTGCTTTAAATAAAATAGCAAATATTCTAACAAAAAATGCAAGACCTTTAAATATTATTATAAAGAAAACTGCTTTACCATTTAATGAAATGAGAAAACGAATTGACAGGGGAGAACATGATATGGTTCTTGTAGGATGGATAGCAGGGCCTGATCCAGATATTTTTTTATATCCAACTTTAACAATGAAAAAAGGGAGTAAAAATAGAGCTTATTATGATAATCCTGAGCTTACATCTATTCTTGAAGAGGCGAGAGACACATTACAAAAGGAAAAGAGGATTAAGTTATATGAGCGCGCACAGGAGATAATTCACGATGATGCGCCATGGAATCCGCTTTATCATTTAAAATCGGTCATTGTTTATAATAAGAGGGTAAGAAATTTATATGTTGATGCCAATGGATATTTAATATTTAAGA
Organism: Candidatus Aminicenantota bacterium; assembly: GCA_030610885.1. Taxonomy (GTDB): domain Bacteria; phylum Acidobacteriota; class Aminicenantia; order UBA2199; family UBA2199; genus JAUWNT01. The sequence continues at coordinate 572 of JAUWQW010000032.1, forward strand.
ATGCTATAAAAGCAAAATAACCTGAATCCAATATTTTTTAACTTTTATTACCTCTTTTTTTAAAAGATAACTTGTAAACTAAAAATCAATCAGAATCTGGTTTATCATTCTTTTTGTCAGTAATTGCAATTTCTTCTGTTTGCTGTTTAGTTTCTATCCTTTTTATAACCTCTTTTTTGCTGGTTATTGTAAATGAAAGTGCAAATATTACAACCCCAATAACACAAACAATTCCAGATAAAGAAATCACAGGAGTAATTAATTTGTCAACTATAACAAGCATTAAGCTTCCTGTTTTTTCAAAAATCAACTCCTCAAGGTTTGTATCAAAATAGTTATAATGAGAAAATTTCATTGCCCAGGGAATTATACCTTTTGCAAATGAAGCAATACCTAATGAGAGCAGCCCTCCGACTAATGTGGCAGCACCGCTCCACTTCAAAAAACTTGATTTAGAAGTAGCAGCAATTAAAGCACCTAAACCTATAAAAAATATTGGAATTATAAAAAGTATATAAGTTAAAGATACTACTGTTTGTCCAACATCATATTCATAAGGCATTACAGGAACTCTTTGAAATATATTAATTTCATCAGGAATATCATCCACACCCTTTCTAAACTCTATCTGAAAAATCGATGTTGCCTCTTTTAAATCTACAGGCCTACATGCAGGTAAATTTTTAAATATTTCCCCTTGTATAGCAGACTCTTGCCAAATTCGAAGTTCATCATCATTACATGGAGGTAATTTTGTCAGGATTTCTTCAATATACAAAGTAATAGCTTCTCCTTCAAGCGCCTTTTTTAAAGGACGAAGGTCAAGCATTATAGGCTCTGGCTGCATTTCTCCTCTCAGGATCTTACCAATATTATTAAAAGATTCAGACAATTCATTTTCAAGCCAATCTAAAATACCAATCCTCTTTAATAAATCTTTAAATGAAGTATCTGTTTCTTTTATAGCTTGTACCCATTTTCTTGTATTCTCATCAATTATAACATCTCCCTGTAGCATTGATTCAAGCATATCATCTACAAAATCAGGAACTTTTGTTATAACCTCCTTAGGTAAATCAGAAAGAAATTCAGGAGACACAACTGCTTTAGTTAAACCTACAGACCAGATAATGGCTAATATTGTAGGTATAGCTACAAACACAATTATTAGTAAACCAATAATTTTTCTTGTTGTATTCATATAAATTCTCCTTATTTAATTACATTTCTATTTTATCAAAATTAAAATGAAATTCCAAGATAAAAAAGAGATATGTTATATACGTTATTAAAGGCTTTTTGTTCCCTTTGTCAATTATTTACTTTATTTTAAAATTAGGATTTATAACACTTTTCCCATAAACTTAAAAAATCTCTCATTAACTTAAGCTTAAGGCAAATAAATATTTAAGCTTAGGTTTTATTTAAGTATCTCGTTAAACCATCTTTCCATAAAGGCATTATATTAATATTCTGGTCATTTAGAAATTTATTTTCAAGAACAGAATATTTAGGACGGTTTACCTTTATTGCAAATTCTCCAGGAGCAGCTCTGTTTAAAACAATATTTGTTTTTGAAACTGAAAAAATTTCTCTTGCAAATTCAAACCAGGAGCAACTCCCTTCAGCAGTCACATGATATAAACCATATTCAGCGTCCATATTAAGAATTTTAACAATTTGATCTGCTATATCTTCAGTGAAAGTGGGAGTTAAAATTTCATTATCTACAACTCTAATTTCATCTCTTTCTTTTGCAAGTTTTAACATTAAATCTACAAAATTAGTTCCTTTAGCTCTACATGGATTCTTCCCATAAATTCCTGATACTCTTAGAATAAAGTACTTTTTTGCAATAGATTCAATAAAATACTCTCCTGAAAGTTTTGTGTTTCCATAAACATTTAGAGGTAAAGGTTTATCTATTTCAATATAAGGCTTATTCTTACTTCCATCAAACACATAATCTGTGCTTATATGTATAAGAGTTGAATTTAAATCATTACAAATATTAGATAAATTTCTAGCTCCAATTCCATTAACCTTAAAAGATCTTTCTGGGTCGTTTTCACATTTTTCAACATTGTGCATTGCTGCTGTATTTATTACTACATCAGGTTTCACCTCTTTTAAAACATATGAAACACACTCAATATTTGAAGTCTCGATTCTATCATGATTTAATTCAATAAGTTCATTATTTGCTATTACAATTTTTTCACAAATATCTTTACCCAATTGACCATTTGCACCAATAACAGCTATTTTCATTTATTTTCCCTCTATTTTGCTAACATTTTCTTAAAAACCTCAATGTTATAGTAATTGGGGTTATCAAAATCTTTAAATTTTTCCATATTATCAACAAGATCTTTAATAATAGATTCAACTCCATATTGAGGATGGAAACTCAATACTCTTTTTGATTTATCAAAATTAACCTTATAATTTCTAAAATCCTTAATATGTTTTATATTTAAATTCACATCCATATTCAAATACTTTTTCACACCTGTCTTTACCAAATCACCAATTTCTCCAACTGTATAGTTTCCAGAAGCAATATTAAAAATTCCTGAAATAGTTTCATTTGCTTCAATAGCTCGAATATAAGCCATTGCTGCATCATTTATACTTAAAATTGGTCTCCAAATTGCAGGATTGTTTATAATAATGGTCTTCTTAGTAATAGCTGTTTTAAACATAGTGTTTACAACAAGGTCAAGTCTCATTCTTGGGCTATAACCACATACTGTGCCTTGCCTAAAAGCTATCACGGAAAATCCATCTTCAATCATTTGAATAGCTGCTTGTTCACCTTGAAGCTTTGAAATCCCATAAGGATAGTTAGATACTGCTGGAGAATTTTCATCATACAATTCATTTACAGTATAACCGTAAACTGAGCATGAACCAGCATAAATAAATCTTTTAACTCCTGCTTTTTTTGACATATAGCAAAGAAAAGCCGGAGCTGAGGCATTTGATATGAAATTTTTAGCTGGTGAAAATTCCGCCATTGGATCATTGGAAAGACCTGCAAGAAAAATCACCTGGTCATAATCTTTCACATCATTTTCAGTAAGTTCAAAAATATCCTTACTAATTGTTCCTACCTCTTTTGGTAAATGATTGCCAAACCAGAATAGATCAATCACATCTACCTCATACCCTCTTTCAAGAAGCTGGGGTATCATCACAGAACCAATATATCCTGCACCACCTGCAACAAGTATTTTCATCTACATCACTCCTCTTTTATTAATATTTAAAATTATTTGATTCTACCTTTTCCAACCATTGTGCAAATGTTTGAGCTTTTTTATCTTTATCTGAAAGAATTGGGTCATTTATGGGCCATTCTACTCCAACATCAGGGTCATTCCATAAAAACCCAGATTCAGCCTTATTATTATAAATTCCAGTACATTTATATTGGATTTCTGCGTAATCAGAAAGAACACAAAATCCTCGCGCAAACCCAGATGGAGCCCAAACCTGTTTTTTGTTCTCTGCTGACACCTCTATACCAAACCATTTCCCTAAAGTTGGGGAACCTTTTCTAATATCAACAGCAACAAGGAATGCTTTCCCATATGTTACCCTCATTAATTTGCCCATAGGTGGCTCCCATTGAAAATGTAATCCTCTTATCACATTCTTTGCTGATTTAGAATGGTTATCCTGGACAAATCTATCTGGCAATCCCAATTCTTTAAACTGGTCAGATCTAAAGGTTTCCATAAAAAAACCTCTATCATCCTCAAATACTTCAGGAGCAATAACCTTTATACCATTTAAATGACTGGACTCAACTTTAACCCGCATAATTTCTCCTTTTTTTATTAAGTTTAAGTTTATACAAATAAACAATATTGTCAAGTTTTTTTTGACTTTTTTTAAACCTTATGAAGAAATTTAATCTTTTATGGAATGTGGAATTATAGCCCACAAAATCAAGTAAACCAAAATTCCAGGAAAAGCAATACTAAAAACAGATACAATTACATATATAATTCTTACAAGAGTGGGATCAATATCAAAATATTCACCAATACCACCGCAAATCCCTGCTATCATTTTATTTGTTTTTGATCTATATAACCTTTTCATCTCGCTTTACTAACTTAAAATCTTTACATATATATTTAAATTCACAAAAATTACACATATAGGTTTCATTTTTGTAGAATAAAGCATTGTCTATATTCTCAATAACATGATCAATAATTTCTAACATTTTTTCAATATCATCTTTTTTAGGTTTTATATTTATTTCTTGATGATTTATCTTCTTATGATTTTTTGAATAAATGATCTTGAATTTCACTTCAGGGCTTGTATTGCAAAAAGATTTTTCAAACAAATATTTATATATAATTATCTGCAAATAAGAGGAGTCTACTCTGGATTTAGACCACTTTGAAGTTGTAGTTTTAAAATCTGTGATACTAAAGTCTTTTTCAACTAAATCAATTATACCCCTCAGATTCACACCTCTGTTTGGCAACTTAACTTCTAATTCCGTCTCAACCATTAAAGGATCAATAAAACTAGCCATCTCTTTAAAAAAATATTCGACAAAAGCAATTCCCCTTTTTTTTACTTCATCACAAGAACTAGTCCAGACTATTTCATTTTCACCTTTTTCTAATTCAAATTCTTCTAAAAAAACACCTTTAATCTTGCCATTATCAGGTTCTTTAGTTTCTATTTTTTTTTTTAAATAATATCCAATTACATAATGAAAAACAGTTCCTAAAAGAATTTTATCATTTATTGGAGTTTTGATTTTTTCAATATATGTAAAATAATATTTTAAAGGACAATTTCTATAAAGTCTTATCTGATTATAAGAGATGTAATCTTTTGGGAGATTCATAAAGAATTAAGCTTTTGCACTTGACTTCTTTAATAAATTGTTCAATCTGGATTTATACCTTGCTCCTGTTTTTCTATGAATTGTTCCTTTTATAGCAGTTTTATCTATAATAGAAATAACCTTTGGAAATAGATTTTCTGCTTCTTCAAATTCCTTTAAATCTATTTTTTTCTTGAACAATTTTATTTTATTTCTCATCTTTGAGCGACTCATTTTATTAATCATTCTCAGTTTTTCATCTCTTTTATATTTCTTAATTGCAGATTTATGATTTGCCATCTAATTTCCTCCAATAAATTCTAATAATACAAAAAATATACGATTTTGTCAATAACAAACACATTTTTATTAAAGTAGTAAAAGGCTGCCAATGTCATTTCCCCTTTTATCTTAAGTTTTTGAAATAATTATAATGTTTAATCCCAAAAACTTCAACACTCAAAATTCAAACCTCAAAATTAACACTAAAATGAAAGACCTGATCCTCATCTCTTATTATTTTATTTTCTTATTTTTTCTTTGCCAAAATTCTCTTGGACGTACTATTGGAATATTAAGAAACTGTTTCAAAACTAAAAGATCATTATCACCGGTAATTATATAATCTGGTTTTGAATTCTTAGCTAATCCTAAGATTTTCAAGTCATCTTTATCTCGACACTTGATATCTTTAATCTCCGCAGAATCCTCAATAATACATATCTCCTTCAGAAAATTAAGGATTAATTTAATAGTATCAGGAGGTAATTTCAGTTTTTTTAAAAATGCCCTTTTGAGCTCCCCTAATATATGATTACTTATAATAATGGTGTGTTTATCAATGCAGAGTTCAAATAATGAATGAGCCAATCCTCTTGCTGCAAATGCTGCAAAAACAACATTTGTATCAAGAATAACTTTCATGAAATGTTTTTGTATACATCCTCATCAATTAAGATCCCTTGAGCTTCAGCAAAAGGAAGTACCCTATTTCTCAATTTGCGAAATCTGTAGATAGATATATATTTTTTAAGAGATTCTCGTACTAAATCGCTTAAAGGCTTTCCTTCTGATCTAGTAATTTCTTGTAATTCTTTCCTCATTTCTTCTGGAATTCTTATTGTTATTGCTCTATTCATTATGCCCCCTGTATTACAATGTAGTACAATAATCCCTTTTTGTCAACTATTTTTGCTAATCTTATTGGGGTCCATGAGGGGTCAGGGGGTCCATGAGGGGTCAGTTCTTTCATTATCACATTTCATTCTTTTCATAAAGCATGAAGGGTCAGTTTATTCTACCTATTCGTTCCTTTGCTATCTTTATCACTTCTTCTGGATTTTTGGTTGAAAACACGAATTCCTTAAACCTACCTTTATTCAATGAGAGCACAATTCGTGGGCCTCCTATAACATTGTACACTAATCTCCATTTTCCCTTAACTCTTGCTATACGGATTCCCCAGCCTCCATATCTGATTGTTGAAGCCTCGTCTAAATAACAATCCTCAACATTTTCCCAAATGATTGAGTGCTTAATAATTCCATAACCAACGGAGATAGATCTATGCGTCATCCTGATGGTAAGTCTGCTAAAATTAATCATCACTCCCAAAAATAACAGAAACATAAACAGGAAAAACCAATTTGGAGCAGATCGGGTGCCAATAGGCCCTACAATAATCTGATAAAGCAATACAAAAAGAAGACTTGTTGTAAGTACAGCTAATATAGCTGTCATCCATTTTGAGAAAATTTTTTCATCGTAGATATTTTCTGTTCTCATTTTTTTACCTCCTTTTATTTTATATGTTTTCTTCTTTTATATTTTACACCCATAAAGAACATTTCACACAACGTTCCCAGCGTATACGATATTTCAGAGCAGTCAAAATTTGGGCGAACGAAGTGGAGCGTAGAGTTGCCCTTTGCCAAGCCATTAAAATCACAGTTTCCACTGACCTCATGTGCCATTTTAAACATAATTCCATTTCACAGGGACCATTCTCAAAGGCAAAACAGTTATATTCTTTGCTAACTTGTATTTTTTTTCTCCGGGATAAATTACCCAAATATGAGATAAATTCAAATCCTCAGATACAATCTTCAATGACTTTGATAATTTTGGAGCATCTTTATATTTAAATTCAATACCCCATTTTTTACCTCTATGTTGCCATATAAGATCTATCTCTGCACCCGAATGAGTGGACCAAAAATAGAATGCTTCATCATCTATGTTTATACTTTTGCAGATAGTTTCAAGCGCAAAACCTTCCCAGGATGCTCCAAGTTTATTGTGTGACAGCAATTCCCAGATTTTTTCTATTGACATAAGAGAATGAAAAATACCGGAATCCCTAAAATAAATCTTAGGTCTTTTAACTATTCTCTTCCCAAGATTTTCATACCATGGTTGAAGCGTTCTTATCATAAATGTACCTTTTAAAATATCAATATATTTTCTTGTTGTCATATCTGATACTCCAAAAGATCGTGCCAATTCCAAATAATTCAATACCTGCCCATGATAGTGAGCAAGCATTGTCCAGAACCGCCTCATTGTATTTGAAGGGATATTTATACCCAATTGAGGTAAATCCCTTTCCAGATATGTGGTTATATAATTTGATCTCCATATCCAGCTTGATTCATTATTCTTTGCAAGATAGGATCTTGGTAGATTCCCCCTAAGCCATATTTTTTTTAAATTATTAACTCCAACATCGTGTACACTAAAGCCACTCAATTGATAATACCCGATTCTTCCTGCAAGTGTTTCTGAACTTTGCTTTATTAAATCTTTGGAGGCACTACCTAATATCAGATATTTCTGGTCTGGAATGTTATCAACCAAATAGCGTATAATAGGAAATAAATCAGGCTTTCTTTGTATTTCATCAATGATAATTAAACCTTTAAGATCTTCGAGTGCAAGTTTGGGATTATCAAGATGTACCAGATCATTGGGATTTTCAAGATCAAAAATATAATTGTAATTAAACTCTTTTGATAATGTTGTTTTACCACATTGCCTTACTCCAAGAATTGCTACAACCGAAAAAATATCTAATAACTTTTTTATGTTTGTTAAATCTTCAACTCTTTTTATCACTTGCTCCTCTCTATCTATATATTATATATATTTTCATTGAAATTTCAAGTGATCTGTTTGATTTTTCAATGTAACAAAAAAATGAGGAAAAATGAGGGGTCAGTTCTTTCATTATCACATTTCCCTTTCCTGAGAATCTTCTTGACATCTAAATTTTCCTGTGTTTAAATTATTATATAATATATAACGACATAAAAATGAAAATCACAATTAGAAAAGCCATAGAAAAAGATTTTTTTGAAATTTTATCATTAATAAAGGAGCTTGCTACATTTGAAAAAGCTCCAGAAAAAGTAACGAACACAGTCGAACAAATGAAAAAAGAAAAAGATTTTTTTCAATGCTTTGTTGCTAAGACCGAAGAAAAAGAAATTGTTGGAATAGCTCTTTATTTTTTTGCTTATTATACCTGGATTGGAAAGTCATTATATTTAGATGACTTATATGTAAAGGAATCTTTTAGGGAGCAGAAAATAGGAACTAGATTATTGAAAAAAATATTTGAAATTGCAAAAAAAGAGAATTGTAAAAGAGTTCGCTGGCAAGTGTTAAATTGGAATAAATCAGCAATTGATATGTATAAAAAATGTGGGGCTGATATAGACAATGAGTGGATAAATTGTGATTTTGATTATCAAGGCATAAAAGAATTCAAAATATAACCAGAACAACCCTAAAAATTTACATCCGATAAGGTTCTCAGCGTATATGCTGTGTTATCTGCTGTTGTGTGCCGTTGTGACCATTATAATGTACTGAACTGATCTTGCACTATTTTGCCTAATTCATCCATGGAATCAATAAAAAGTTCTATTTCATTGAATGAGAGTGAATACTTTCTACCAAACATACTGTCAAATCCAGGAATTTTATTTACAAAATTGTCATCAATAACACCCATATTATGTTCAAATAAATGTCTAACTTGAAACATTTTTAACAAAAATGGATAATTTGAATGCTTCCAGGATATTGCATTATTAAGAGTCTCATTAAGTTTGAATAAATTTTGGAACAAGTTTTTTGGTCTTTCCGGTAAAGCTGTTGGTTTTCTCATTCTCAATTCTTTACCTAAACCATCAAATACTGAAATACAGCTCGATAACAAAAAACTTAACGATTTTCCTTGAATATCATCCGACATTTCTGCTTCAGAAAACATTTTTAATTGTTTTCTGGTAACTTCAATTGATTTATAGTATATGAGAAATGCGTTTAATTGGTTACAATCAGGACATCTTGCAAAAACACCATAGATCGAGAAAACTAATCCGCAATTATTACAAGTTATTTTTGTTTCTAGTTCTTCTTCTGTATAGTATTTAATTGGAACTGAAAAATTATTTCTTGATTCTTTAAACTTGAATTGTATAAATCTATTTCTGGTTTCTCTTTCTAAGTCTTTAAATGTCTTTGTTAATTTATCTATTGATGGTTTTATAAGTTGATTTATTGCTTGATTCATGGCAATGCTTTGAGCATATTCAATTTGAGCAGGGGTCCAAAAGGAATCAGAGTTTCCTTCGTAATCGCAATAAGGACAATGGCAATGATCAATAGAGAGACCTGTGCCGGGCTTTAATTTAAAATAACGTTTACACTCTAAACATTCTCTTCCAAGCATTCCTTCATCATCTAGTGGAATAGAGACGGGTATTCTCAGTTCATTACTCATTATTTATTATCTCCAATTAAATTTTGGTCCCAATGGCACCTAACGTCCCCAGCATATCTGAAGTTCCCCGAGGGGGAATTTGGGCGAAGGCGTGAATACGCCGAAGCCGAGTACTCACTGTTATCGGATGTTGTGGAGCGTTTTATATATAACATTTATTTCGCTTTTTCCTTAGGTATATGATAAAACATAACTGCTAGTTTTACTAACCTATTACGATCATCATTAATATGAAAAATATAATTTAGCCAAGTCTCATCTTTAGAATCTTTAAACTCAATATAATTTGGATGGTCTTGTATAACTTCTTTTGCATTTTCAAGTACAGAAGTAAAATCTTTATTTGGTACAAACATAATTACTGCTGCTTTAGAATCTCGCCATGTCAAATAACTTAATAATTGAGAAATAGTATCAAGAAATGTCTTTTGACCTCGCCAGAATTTGCATTCAGCAATAAAAACATTGGAACTTTCGTATCGGAGTAAGATATCAGTTTTCCCTCTTTTATTAAATGTTTCTCCTGTAGCCGAACCTTCAAAATTTGTTTCTAACATCATTAAGAAGTGATCTCTAAGATGCTCTTCCTTTTTCCCCGCATAAAGGCCAGGTAAACGCTCAAATTCTTTACCAACATCATGAATTAGTTTTAATATTTCGAAATATGGAGTTTCGTCTAATACTGGGTCAGGTCTAAATCCAACCTCTTTTACCTCGGGCCTTTTAACAATAACCTTTCTCCTATATTGAGGTGCAGGTATTGAAAAAGTAGGAGAAACATTTCCTTTTTTTTTAATTGGGACACCTAATGATGCTAATACACCATTTTTGGCCAATATTCTTTTTTTTCTTGAGTTAAAAGCCTGTTTAATTTGAGACTCTATAGTCGAATTATACTGTTCAACCTCAGATACTACATAATTAAACTGTTGCATGATACTTCCCAAATTGGAATCTTTTTCTCTTTTTATACTTTCTGCATCATCGTTAAAGTTAATAATTTCAAAACAAAATTCTTGATTAGATAACTCAACACCCATTGACCAAGAAACATGATGTTTTGGCATGCATTTAAAAAGCTCTTTGTCACCAGAAAATGGAATATGAAATTTAATAACATATTTTTTATATATTTTCCCATTACGAATAACAAACCTATTTGGGGACACCTCTACAGGAATCATTTGCTCTGATGAAGAAGCATATAACTGATCATAATGAATTTTAAGCGGCTTAATATAAGCTTCAGCTGTTTTGTATTTTATGTAATCAATCTCGTTTACATTAAGCAAATAGTCATCATTTTCATCTTCGATAGATTGAATTACAGATAACTCTCGTTGCTTTAGATAATCTCGTAATTCTCTCTCTGCAAAAATTTTTATTTTTCCATAACTACACTTCATAAAAACTCTCTTTACTATTTACAATATATTGGTATAATCCTACGCTTCACAATTTCATATAACTCATTCATGTCCGAACAGGTCGGATATACACCTGAATTGGGGAGATATGCGAACTGTTCGCATAAACATCCCTCTGGGAGAACATATATTTCCATCCTTTCAATCATGTTTCTTCTCCTTGTAAAAGGCTATCCTATGAACATAAAATAATTTTACCATATTAAATATTATAATGAAAGAACTAAGCCTCATCTCTCTTGGTTGAATGGACTAATAGTTGACTGGTTTATTGGTTGAATAGTTGAATGGTTTAGTAGTTCTTTTTTCACTTTTTACTCGTTACTTTTTTTTACTTGTTACTTACTACTTTTTGCTTTTGTCTTTTTTCAACCCAAAACTTAACACTTAAAACTCAAAATTAATACTAAAATGATTCCCTCTTTTCTTCTTTCTTTCTTCAATTAATATCAACAATTTATCAATTACTTCAACTAATTGTCGACAATTCTGGTGAAGCGACCAACGGGAGCGAAACCGCATACACGCTGTTAGACAACGTAGCCAATTTAAATTTATGATCGATTCACAATGGATTCAACACAGTCTATCAGTTTTCTCATAAATTCAAGATCTACACATATGCTTTCATTTCTTTCATGCAAATACCGCCATTTAACAAATGCTTCTGTATGTTTATTAAGCAGTAATTCGAATTTATCTTTATCATAGTTGGTTAAGTCGATTATCTCTTGTTTTATTGTTAAATCAAGCGAATTAAACAAATCGAATAATTTATGACTCTTACTTGGTGTTTCATTTTTAGTAAGTAAAAACTTAAGATAAGGCGAAGTCGAAGCGTATATGTTGTGTTATCTGCTGTTGACAATATGTTTTTTACATAAATAAGCATGAAAAATATTAAGAATTATTTTTGAGTCCTCAATAATGTCAAAGCCCACTGTTTTCAACTCTTCTGCGAACTGAGGCCAATCAAATCTCGATTCTTTAGGATGAGAAAAACGCAAGTACTTTTCCACAAAATCCACACCGCTCCTATTCACCTCTTCTATCAACAAAACTCCTTTAGGCATTAATACTCGATATATTTCTCGAAGTGCTTTTCTCCATTCGGGAATATGGTGTAAGATACCAAACACAAAGACAGCATCATATTTATCTGAAGGTGAATCTATTTCTGTAACATCACCAACAAAAAATCTTGCTTTCTTATATCTTTTCTTAGCAAGTTCTATCTGTTCTGGCATTATATCGAAGGCTGTTAGTTCTCTTGGGTTATATCTGGATCCTATTAGCTTTGTGCTGTATCCTGAACCACATCCAGCGTCAAGGATAGCACTACCGGTTAAATTCATGTTATGCTTTTCCAAAAACCTATTTAAAAGCTGAAATTCGATTCTTTTCTGAATCCACCTTCTGATAGGATTGTTCATTGAAATGAACTCAACCCGACTCAATCTCATTAAAAAATCTCCTTATACACCAATGGCAAATAACGTTCCCAGCATATACGACGTTGCAAAAGAAGAAAGCAATGTCCTGAAGGGTTGAGAAGAGTTGCCCTTTGCCAAACCATTAAAATCACAATCTTCAATGTGTTCCAAACTTTATTGGCTCTCATTTTTATTCCTCTTTCTTTCTCTTACAAGCAGTAAGATTCCTACCAAAAGATTCATTCTTGGTACAGAACGCATATAGCGTTTATAGTCATTGCCAAATTTTTCGACTAGTCGTTGGTCTTCTTGCCTTGAAATTAAGTAGACACATGTCATGCCTAGAATCCCAACAATTATCGTCAACCAATGTTGACTCCAGAAAATAATTGCAACGTACATGAGTAACCAACCCAGATAGAGTGGATGTCTAACAACTGAGTAGATTCCTGTGTCAACAAGGACTGAGGTCTCAGTCCAATCATTTTCTTTTTTCACCTTGCCCTTACTGCGAAAAACAAACATAGGCAGAAAAATTAAGACAAGACCGACCGCGAAGATTATCCATCCGGTATATCGTAGCTCCTCTATACCAGCAGGATTATCTAAAAACCAGAGTAACAGATAGGCAAGGACCAGCAAGACACTAGCGACATAGTACAGGAATCCGCCCTTCATCCATTGTTTCATATTCAATATTCTCCTCTTTAATTTTTCAAATTATAAGATGGAATACTCGTTATTTCCCTTGTTAGTCTTTATGAATATGCCGTAAGTAATCAGTGAGTATATAGTGCCAGATTGCTTCTATCAAGAAAAATACTGCGAGAAATCCGAAGACTACTGACCACCATTGCGATGCGAAATATGACCATAAGAGAGCCATGATTATCCCTGCAATCAAATTCATTGTTCCAACTAATTCTGTGCCTGAGAATATCTCCTTCAGAAAGTTTTTCATTATTTATCATCTCCTTTTACTTAAAGAAAATTAAATTTATATAAAATTCCCTCTAAAGGCGGGGTTCGCAATTGCAAATAACCTTCAGAAATTATTTATATTTATTGTTAGCAACTGGGCTTTTGTTGTTTGTTTAATTCTTCAATCTGTTTTTCCATTTCCTTTACTCTATCACGCAGCTCTTTTATTCTGAATTCTCTGCCTACAAAAAGTTTGTTATATCTCTTCAGTTCTTTGTTTTTTTCTTCCAGTTCTTCTGTCCGTTCTTTTACGAGTTCTTCAAGATGTTCCTGATACTTTTTTAATTCCTCCTCTGCCTTCTTCTGTTCGGTGATATTTCTGGATGAGCTAACAGAATGAATGATCTTTCCACTATCATCTTTGATAATTTGGTTAATAGACTCAAACCAGATATATTCTCCCGACTTTTTACGAATACGGTAAGATAAAATAACATTTTCTCCTTTTAGAACTCTCGCAGATTTTTTTTTTAGATTTTCTAAGTCTTCAGGATGTACAAGTTCCCAGGGATTCGTTCCGATTAGTTTCTCTGGATCATAGTCAAGAATATTTTTACAGGAAGGACTGACATAAATATATCTACCATCCGGATGGTGAAGGCATATAACATCCTTTGAATTCTCTGATAAAAGTCGGAATTTCTCTTCACTCTCTATTAGTGCCTGCTCCACCTTTTTGCGTTCGGTGATGTCTATACCAACACCAAAGAAGAAGTCATATTCACCATTTTCTTTAAAAACAGGTCTTTCGTGCCATTCAACTAAAAGTTCCTCGCCATCCTTAGTCATAATATAATTTTCATTCAAAGTTGGTTCTTTTTTCTGAACAAGTTTCTCGAATATCTCAGACAGCATCTCACGGTCTCTCTCCGGAACGAATGTTGTCATATAATCTTTTCCAACAATTTCTTCCTGTTTGTACCCAAGAACTTTAAGCATGGAGTTATTTACCATTATAGTCTTACCTTCTTTGCTAATCGCGACAAAAAAGACGGGAGATGCTTGAAGTAAGGTTTTATTGAAATTCATTTCTTTCTGTAATTTTTCTTCTGCTTGTTTGCGTATTTTATTTTTCATGATTTATACTCTTTCGAGTTTGCTTCTTTTGCATATACTTTGAACATAATTCTCTTATGCCTCTATTATTGTATATAATTTTCATATAATATTGTCAAGCTTATTTTCATTGGAATTTTTCTTTTCAAAGCATAAATGAAAGGTAATATGCCGAGCATATACGATATTGCGACTAACAGGAGCAAATTTGGGCCGAGCGAGTGCAACGAGCCGCAAACACGCTGATAGGCAATGTAAGACAATTCCTTAATATTCTTCCCCATAGCCTGGATAAAGTAATTCCCTAGCAGTTTCTTCGCTGACCAAAGCTTCAATTTCATCCGGGTCAGATAAAGTGAATCCACATATCCCACATTTAAATGCACTAAGGTATGGCCAAACATCACCTGCAACGCCCTCTCTCCAATCACCCTCACCAACCTCGAGGTCAATTTCAGCCATATTGCCACAAATTGGGCACTCATATTCTACTTTATCCAATTTTTCCGATAATTTTATCTGCTCGCAAGGTAACTTTTCTCCTTGGGAATATATTCGCTTTAAAAACGCTATTCGCTTATTCAATTTTAAAACCTCAGCGCCTCTGTATGCCTCTCGGTAACTTGTCATTTTATCCCATATTCCTTCTACAAATATTTCCTCAGGTTTTTTATCAATGCATCGCAGACAGATTTGTTCGGATATATCAGTTATATTTACTCTAACGCGCCCTTCTATCTTTGTTATATTAAAATAGCCGGCTTGATGGACTAAAAAGTTTCTATCTTTGATTATCTTTAAAACGTGGCGCTTCTCTTGTTCAAGTTGAGGGAATAAATTAGTCAATCGTTCAAACGCAGTTCTCAGGCTAACTGTTTGTCTATTTCCAACTCTCAAACCTTTTCCAACGTCAATAACATCCTTAAATGTCACCTTTTCGAGGATCATCAATGGGTTTCGGCTTTCCAAAATATGCTTGATGATTTTTTCAAGACCAATTGTCAAAAGAATACAACCAGATAAAATAGAAACGTCCTCTTTTTCTGGATCCAATAAATCCAACCCCTGTTTATATAAGCCTTTAGCACACTCCAAGAATTCTAGATATTTGTCATTTGACATCTTAGTTCCCCAATAATTGTCTTATATCGCTTAACATTATATATCCGAACAAGGTTCACATATACATCCATCTGGGAGAATATATATTTTAATCCTTTCAATCATGTTTCTTCTCCTTGTAAAAGGCTATGCACTGGACATAAAATAATTTTACCATATTAAATATTATAATGAAAGAACTGATCTCACAATTCAATTGTACATAATTTTTGTATTATTTCCATTTTTATATCCTCTTTTAAATAAAATGTCAATTAACGTTCCGCGAATAAGCGAAGTTGCCTGAAGGACAATTTGGGTGAGGACGATAGCCCGAACCTGGTAAGCTCTGTTACATGAAGTGTTCGGCTATATTATCAAGCAGAAAAAATAAACGGAGGTAATTTTTCTGCTTATAAATTCTCTGAAATTATAAAACGTATACATCGCCCCATTTGTTTTTCACTATTAGCTATAAACACAGGATAATGTTCATCAAAAACCTGTTCAACAGTTATTCTATTTTTTATTTCCTTTATTAATTCATTTATTAGAATATTAAACCTACGCCAGTAATTGCTGCTGCTTTCTTTTTCAAAATAAATTAAATAGAATGAGTTAAAAGAATGGTTTAAATAATGATCTACCATTTGATTGTAGTTTTCTATGCCAATCTGTAATATCTTTTCTGATCTAATTAATAAAACGCCTGTTTTTAAAAAAGCCTTTTCATAAGTCAAATGTACTTTCTCAGGTGTTTTTTCAGGCGTAATTTCTTTTAGATAATCTAGAAAGTATTCTATTTCACCTAGCAAGAAAGGTCGGAAAGGTTGACCAACAATTCTGTTAGAAAAAAACTCCAATTCAACTAGAAAAACCCTAAAAAACATTCCAAGATTATCAATATTCTTTATATCTTCAAAATATTTCTTTATTCGTTTATTATTATCAAGGCATATTTTTAAAAAATCTCTATAATATTTATCAAGGATATGTTTATTTTTTATTAACCTAATTAAGTTTTCAGTAATAACCTCATCTATTGTTGT
This sequence comes from Candidatus Aminicenantota bacterium, assembly GCA_030610885.1. Lineage (GTDB taxonomy): Bacteria > Acidobacteriota > Aminicenantia > UBA2199 > UBA2199 > JAUWNT01. The sequence goes on from JAUWQW010000032.1 coordinate 17,269, forward strand.
TTCGAGATCTTTGTTATTGTCTAAAATATAACGAATACCTACTAATGAAGTTCTTTTTGTAACTGCTCTAACAATATTAATAATATTATCTTCTTGAGAGTTCTTATTTGAGACTTTTACTACAAATTGACCTTCTTTTAAATCATAGGTTTCACTGTCTTTAAATTCACTATCAACCCACTCAATATCAACCATTTTTGGCAGAACTGAATTTGAATAATCAAGTGCCCTCCTAGCTAAATTAATTCTTGAATTTAGGTCGCTTAATATATATTTTTTCTCATTTACATTAGATTGACTTATTTTGGATGCAAATTTATAAAATCGACTTCTCCACAAGTCACATTTGTCTTTATCAAATAATAAACGAATAAAATCAAATAAGAATAAAATCAATATTAGTATAATAAAAATATACCAGTAATCTAATAGTTTAATCTTCTCTTCTTTATAGAGAGTATTTTGGAAGACAGAGCTTAGCAGGTTTGATACAACACTCAAAATAATTGTATAAATTGTAAATTTGAAATCTTTCATTCAATACCTTCAATGATATTTTTACACTGTGCCTTATCACATAAAAAAACTAATTCGTTATTTTTTTTATATACAGCACCAAAATTATTTTCTGTAATGGTGATTTTACATTTTTCACAAACAATTTGCCCCATTTTTAATTTTTCTAATAAACCAAGTTTAGAGAAAAATCCTAATACATCTAATTCATATACACCATATACCTTTTCCCTTGGTAGTTTTGGATTATATTTTAACATCTTTTCTCCTTTTTAAAGTTACTACGCCTAACGTTTCGCGGGTTGACGAAGTTGTGGCGTATTTTTTAAAATATTTAAACATTAAAATAATGTCTTAATATTTTAATAGGCATTTCAATATCAGCAATTGTTTTTTTCTTTTCAATCTGTTCATTACTCTTATTTTTATACCATTTTATAAAATTATAATAATTTCCTCTTATTAAATTCCAATAAAATTCAAATGGAAATTTATAAATAGAATAATTTTTTCTATTTGCTTCTGAAGTTAATTGTAATGCTAAAGAAGTACTATCATCATCAAGTCTAAAATATTTTTTGTAAATTGCAACATTTTTGGGATATTTTTTATAACCAAATAATTCTTTCATTATTTTTTTTCTAAAATTCTTATTAAAATATAACAATAATTTTTTATTTGATTTTAATGAAAATTGATGACAAATTTCATTTTCTAAATTATTAACAATTGATGTATTAAAACTATCATTATCAATATTTTTATCTAAATAATTATACCAATCTAAAATTAGATTTAAAATTGTTTTTTTATATTTGGTTTTTTTTGAAATTAATCCAAATATATTTCTTGAAAAATTTATGATATGGTTAAAAAAAGTAAACAATAATACTATTGGTGCTATTATTGCAGCTAATTTAATAATTTCTTTCATTTTCCTATTTACACCTTTTATTAAGCCACAATTTCACCTAACGTTTCCAGCATATACAATGAATTATACCTACTTTATCCTCCTAAGACAAGCCGGAATAATCTCATTGGTATAGTGTATTCACAAAAGAAGAAAGCTTTTAAAAAATTCCTAAAATATTCCCTTTTCTTTGGGCTTCGTCTTAAACCTATAAGAGACAATTTCCAAAGTTCAGGATAGTTACCAAATTCCATGCAATTTTTCATATATATTTTCAAACTTTGTTCTTCTTTCATAGACAAATCAACTTGTGTTTTGGCCAATTGATCTCGCAGACACATTGATTGAGCAACATAATATCCTAAGTGTTCATATCCTTCTTTTGGCGGAGGAGGTTCATATGGTATCTGATTTGCCAAGATTAAAGGATTAATGTCCATTCGCTCAGCCCAAAGTCTTACTTGCAGAAAATCAAACCAATTTCCCACTTCCAAGGATGTTTTGGAAGATAACTGAAGAAGATTTGTGGTCTTCTTTTTAATAAAGTTTGTAAGGAACTGAATTTTAAGCGCCTTAGTAATTTGATATAGATGCCTCCAAATAAGAACCTCCTTTAATGCAGACCTGCCCTTGAGTTCATTAAAGTTCTTCGGTTCATCTATTCTCTGAATCTCTTTTCTTGCTTTCTTTAGGCATAAAATAGCTCTTAAAAAAGCCCCGTGACATCTATACGCATCACAAGAATCCAGCAAAAGAGCAATTCGTAGAGATAAGTTCGAGTTCAAATCCAATTCCAATTCTTTTGCGGTCTTATAAAATTCCTTAGCGGAATGAGAATACTTTCCAGCATGAAATAAAGCTTGAGCTTTCTGTCTTCTTAAGTTTACTAAATTGATTTTGCTTTTCGAACATCTTGCTAACATTTCCTTACTCGCTTTAAAAGCAATAGAAGCACATCCCATACTATTTAGAAGGGAAGCTCTCCATATACCAATTTCACATTCTGTAAACTCTGTCTTGATAGAATCCAATAAATCATTGGAAGATTTTCCCCATGTTGCGTTAACAGGGTGGCAAACTAATGATGACAAAAGAATCTTCATGTCGCCAACTAAGAAGTACCCTGGCATTTCTTGTAAAAAGCGACAAGCATTTGGACTCATATCTTTTTCTCTCAATATATTCCAAAAAATATTTTTAACCGGCATTTTCAATATTTCTGGGCATATCTCAAAATCCAGACCAGAATATCCAATAATAAGAAGAGATTTTCCCTTAATCATATTTAAAAGAAGTTTGCGCTTCCAATCTTCTAAATAGCTCTCATATCTAAGTGCCCAAACAAGAGTTTCTCCCTCATTGTCATCAGTACTCCCATGAATCTTAAAGTAGACACTTTTACTCGTAACATCTACCGATTTATAATCATCTTTTGTAATCACCTTTGCTATATCTTTAACATTAGCTAGCAGTTTATCTAAACAAAGGTCGTAATTAGTAGTAATAACACCTCGAAATTTCCCTCCAATAAAGGCTTCACTTATTGCCTCATGAACAGGATTAAATTTTTCAATCTGGAAACTCCTTTTGATAATTGGAGTCAGTTTTTGGTGGTTGGGACATCTTTCCAGTAAATGCTCAAAAGGGACTTTTTTCCAGAGAATATCTAAGTGCTCAATTAAATGTAAATCATTTCCCAAAAAGTGTGATGGGAAAAGTAAATCAAACATGCCCTTTGTGAAATCCATACCCACAGGTAGGCAAGTAGGTTCCCACCCTGAGATGGCGCTTCCCGCTAAAATTACGAGAGGCTCAGCCAAAAGTTGCGGAATTATGTGTCCTGCTTCAGGGGTTTCAAGACATATTTCCTTCATTTGTATTATAAATTATGCAATGTCATATAACGTTTTGCGCATATCTGAAGTTGCCGAAGGTAATTTGGGTGAAACGTAGCGAAGCCTTTTATCCGCCGTTAGCCGCAGTGCCATTTTAATTTTTCACAACTTCGTATATTTCTTCTGCTATTTTTTCAATAGTATTAATAGCTGTGTTTCTTGCCAGTTTATCTGCTAACGAAGGACTATAATCAATTACTTGTTGTTTTGTAATGTTATGCCATATTGGAAGAATTACTTGTTGGCCAGAAACAGCTTTTGTAATAATCCCATCCAATTCGTAATTTGCCCACCCTTTGTTAATAAAGGCAGTCGACAATACCACTACACCAAATCTGCTGTTTGCTAAACCTTTATCAATTTTTCTTCTCAGGCTATCCCCTATTTTTAATTCAAACTCATCATACCAAACGCTAAGACCTAACTCTTGTAATTTATGTGCTAAGGGCCTTACAACTTCATCTTTATCTTCTGACGCATGGGAAATAAAGACATCGTACTGGCGAGGTCTACCATCTTCAATATATTGCCCATTTACATAATTCCTATCTAGTCGCAGTGAAGGAACATTAGACAATGGCACATTTTTTATCTCAGGTAAAGATCCTGGTAAGACATTAACAGAAGATCTTAGTGTTCCACCATAACCTCCAAGATCAATTGTGACGTGCCAATGACCTGATCTCGGAACCGGTATGCGCACAGGAGATTTTTTTGCATATCCTCCATAATAGTTATGCCTTCTTCCATTTTTGAAATTGCTATAATTAGAACTATCCATTAGTCTGACGTTTGCAGCATTTCCTGAAAGGGTTACTTCTACAATTTCACCACCTTTTAGGTTACCTAAATCATAGTATTGAAATTTCATATAAAGTCCTCTATTTACATAATGGCATTTCGCCTAAATCATTCATATCTGAACTCACTTCGCATATACATCCCTCTGGGAGAACATATATTTCCATCCTTTCAATGCTGTGTTCTGTGATGCGATAGCTTTCATTTTTGTAATCTCTTAATTTCCTGTTCAATTTCTGGAATGACCTCCGTGTTATGTATTTTCTTTTTCTCGCCTTCTTTTATGGATATAATATAAAACACTTTGCCACCATATTTTTCAGTAAATTTCTTATGAGTAGCTTTTTGGATGGAATGCTCTTTAAATATTTGAGGAATGTGTGAGACACCTCCAGCTGGTTTAATCTGAAGCCCGATATAATTATCTCCTATATTGATAAAAAAATCTACATTGTACAATCTATCCCATTCATCAGGGGCAGGTTGTATTTTAATGTTCAATATCTTCTCCAATTGTCCGTAAATTGTTTTTATCTCAGTCATATAACCATCAAATGTCCTGGCTATGAGCATATTAAACATATATTCAATACAATCTTCCTCTGTAATCTCTTGGACCTCAGCCTAAATCACTTCAGTGATTTTCATGTATAATCTACGCCCTAAATCTTCAATGTGTTCTTTGGTTTTGACGTTTCGAAAATAATACTCTTTCCATTCCTCTATTGTTTTTGGAGCGCATTTTCTGATTTCCTCTGAAACAGCTCCAACGTTACGTTTGAAATTAAACTGAAAACGATTCATTGCACTATTCAATATCCATTCTTTTGCCATTATTTTGTCCTCCTCTCTGATAAAAATTTCGTCTTGTATTTATAATCAAGAGTTGTCTCTACATCAACCAAACCATTTTTAATCAAATGAGCGTTTAAGAAAGTCTTGTTCCACAAATAAAGATAGCAAAGCAGACTATTTTTCTCATCGTATTTTTTTGTATCAAATTTCAAAAATACCTTTTTCCCAAGGGTTTTTTCTCTCAAAAATTGAATAGCCTCTCCGTTCTTTTCAGGATTCTCTTTCACTCCTAATAACCTGATTTTCAATCCATTATTTAAGATCAAGATTTCTGGTGAAATTATTTGTTTCACAGTGTAGTGTGTTTCTCTTTCAGAATGAGAGTTATCTATTTTCGATCCAAATCTCAATTTTCTTGGGTCAACTTTCTTATCAAACTTTATCGGATCCTCGAAAATATAAAGTAGTTTTTTAATCTCTTCTTCAATATTTAGTTTAAATTCATCCTGTTTTATTATCTCAAATGTTATATCTTGAATGAAACTTCTTTGTTCTACGCTAAGTTTATCTTTTATTACTGGCAGAAAATCTTCATTTATTTCGTATCCAATAGAGTTCCTATTTAGGTTTTTAGCTGCTAAGGAAGTTGTTCCGCTTCCAAGGAAAGGATCAATGACCGTATCCCCAACAAAACTAAACATTTTTATAAGCCGTCTTGGCAATTCTTCAGGAAACATTGCCAAATGTTTATTCTGTTTTTCTCCAGGGAAATTCCAGTGTCCAGTGAAATATTGATTCCATTCCTCTTGTGTTAGTCTTGATTGCTCTTTGATTTCTTTGCTCACTTTTGGAGAATTTCCATATTTTTTAAAAATTAGAATAAATTCATAGTCTAATTTAAGAATCCCATTTCTAGGATATGGAAAAGATCCCATCACAGTTGCCCCGCCAGTCGTGTGACAAGTAGTAACTTTCTGCCATATAATAGCACCCATGTAATCAAAACCAGCATTTTCACAGAATTTAATTATCTCTGTTCTTATAGGAATGATTTTATACCTACCATAATATACAGACCGAGCGAACTGATCGCCGATGTTAATGCACAAACGACAACCTTTATTTAAAATCCTGTGGCATTCATTCCACACTAAATTAAGGTTGTTTATGTATTCTTCATAAGTATCATTGAACCCAATCTGCTTACCGTTTCCATAATCCTTCAGTTGCCAATAGGGTGGAGAGGTAATAATAAGATGGACAGATTCATCAGCAACTTCTTTCATTCTTCTTGAATCGCCAATGATTATCTTATGTAGTATTTTCATCTTACATCCTCATATGATTGTCTTTTATTTAAAGCCACTGTTTCGTCTAACTTGTTTTTGCCTGGACATAAAATAATTTTACCATATTAAATATTATAATCAAAGAACAGTCCCCATAATACTTGGTTGAATGGACTAATAGTTGACTGGTTTATTGGTTGAATGGTTTAATAGTATTTCCTTTATCAGTTTAAGTTTGAGTCTAAGTGTGAGTCGAAATATTAAGATGTCGAAGAGTCAAAATAACAAGTGATGAGTTTTTACTTGATATTTTTTACTACTCCCAAATCCCAGCCCCCAAATCCCAAATCCTACTTTTTCCTTTTGCCTTCTTCCTATCCTTTAACAACTATCAATGGAATCAAACGAGCTACCTTTTTTGAAATACCCGAACCTTCGGTTACTTCAATAACCTCATCTATATCTTTATATGCTTCAGGAATCTCTTCTTTTAACCCCCTATTAGAGTGTGAAAACACCAATATATTCTTCTTTTTTAATTCCTCTCTAACATTCATATTTGAAGAAAATTTTATTGCCTTATGCCTGCTCATTCTTCTTCCAGCACCATGAGCAGATGAACCAAAAGTTAATTCCATTGCCTTTTTTGTTCCTTTCAATACATATGAGGCTGTGCCCATACTTCCGGGAATCAAAACAGGTTGGCCCGTTTTTCTATACTTTTCAGGAATATCCTTGTGTCCTGAAGGAAAAGCTCGAGTTGCCCCTTTTCTATGAACTAAAACTCTCCTTTTCTCAGAATCAATAACATGATCTTCAAATTTAGCTATATTATGAGCCTGATCATAAACCAAATTTATTCCAAGACCCTTTCTTGAAGATTTAAAAAATTTCTCAAAAATTGAAATTACATCCTCCATTATCATATGCCTGTTAGCCCAGGCAAAATTTGATGCTGCATTCAAAGCCTGAAGATAATTTCTTCCCTCATTTGAGCTAATCTCAGCATAAATCAATTGAGGATCTTTTATCTTTATTTTATTTATATTCTTTCTCCTGATCCTTTCTATATAATCAGATGCAATTTGATGCCCAAAACCACGAGAACCCGTATGAATCATAATTGAGATATTTCCTTTTTTTAATCCAAAAATCTCAGCAGAATCTTCATCAAATATTTCATCTATTAATTGAATTTCTATAAAATGGTTGCCTGAACCCAATGAACCAACCTGTGCTCTTCCTCTCTCATAAGCCCTTTCACTAATAATCCCAGGCGAATCAAAATCAAGTTTTCCATTAGATTCAATGTATTCAAGATCCTGATTCAAACCTGAGTAATTATCAATAATTTCTTTAGCTCCATCTGTTATTATTCTCAAAAAATCCTTTTTGCTAAATTTAAACTTCTTCTTTGAACCCAATCCTGTTGGAATCTCATTTAAAATCAAATATCCTATTGATTCTTTGTGCTTAATTATTTCTTTTAAAGTAATTTCTGTTGAAATCAGTCTTACTCCACAATTTATATCATATCCAACTCCTCCTGGTAAAACTATACCAGAATCAGCAGGAAAAGCAGCAACTCCTCCAATACAAAAACCATAACCATAATGAATGTCCGGCATAGCTAAAGAGCGGTAAATAATGCCATTCAATGATGCCACATTAATAACCTGCTGTATTGAAGCATCTTCAATAGCCTTTTTTAAGATATCTTCACTTGCAATAATCTCAGCATCAACCCTCATGGCTCTATCTTTATTCTTCTCCAAAAGCCATCTATAATCTGATATTTTATTAAAGTCTCTAAATTCCATTTTCATATATCAAAAATTATTTCAGCATACTTTATACCCTTTTTTTCAACAACCTTTAAATTATGGTATGTTACGGACTTGATTTCAATTCCAGGTTTTAAATCCAAATTAAATGTAACCAAATCAGCTTTTAAGTAATTTTCATTCACCTCTTCAAAATTAATATCAATCGTCATTCTATTCTTTGAATATAGTAAAAATAAAACTTCCGATAAAAAATTGACAAGAACATTCTCTAAGCTATCTCCCTTAAAATCAAATGGATAAATAATTGGAGAATTGTAATTCTGTGAGCTAGTTTCATTCTCAAATATCAATAAATTTAAACCCTTTATTGCATTTTTAAAAAGATCTTTGTATGTTATTCCTTTTATTCTTATACCAACATCTGCTGTTGTTGGAAATGTTTCATACTCTTTCATTTTTCTTTACATTAATATTCTATATGTAAAAGCTTATTTTTTCAATTTTGAAATGAACAAAAACTCTGATAAAATACAATATAATTAAATTCTCAAATTTCAATAAACAGAGGAGGAATAATGAATGACCACATTGTTGTTCTTGAAAAATTAATTAAGGATTTTGATGGGAAAAGAGCTGTTGATAATTTTTCTTTAAAATTAAGCAAGGGTGAAATATTGGGACTTCTTGGACCAAATGGAGCTGGTAAAACAACTACAATAAGGATGATAATGAATATTATTGCTCCTGACTCAGGAAATATTAAAATTTTGGGAGAAAAATTTTCTGAAAAGATAAAAGATAGGATTGGATATTTACCTGAAGAAAGAGGGTTATATAGAAAACTTAAAATTTCAGAGACCTTATCTTTTTTTGGTGAATTAAAGGGTATGAAAAAAATCGAAATCAAAAATAAGGGCAATGAATTATTAAAAAAATTCGATCTTGAGGACTATAGAAACAAAAAGGTTGAGGAACTATCAAAAGGAATGGCTCAAAAACTTCAATTTATTACAACAATAATGCATTCACCCGAATTTCTAATTCTAGACGAACCATTTGCAGGTCTTGATCCAATTAACATAGAAATTGTTAAAAACATTATTCTTGAAAAAAAGAGAGAAGGAGTAACAATCATTTTATCTACTCACCTTATGGAATATGCTGAAAAAATAGTTGATTCAGTTGTTATGATAAATAAAGGCAAAAAGGTTCTGGATGGTCCACTTTCTGAAATTAAATCTGAATATGGAACAAAATTTTTAAAAGTAAATTACAATGGAAACTCTGAATTCGTATCTTCTCTTGAATATGTAAAAGATGTAAAAGATTATGGGAAAGAGATGGAAATTGAATTACAAGACATCAATGATAAAGATAAACTATTAAAAGATTTGATAAATAAATTATCAGTTAATAGTTTTCAAACAACAGAACCTTCTTTAAGTAATATATTTATAAAAAAACTTTCCCAGACAAACGGAATTGTAGAAGGAGACAACAGATGAAAATATGCACAATAATAAAAAAAGAATATAAACAGATTGTCAAAAAAAAGTCCTTTATTATATCAACGATTTTAAGTCCTATTTTAATGGCTGGATTTATGTTTCTTCCAATACTTCTTCAAAAAGCTGGAAGAGAAGTAAAAAAAATTGAGATTTCAGACTTTTCAGGGATTATTCAAAAGCAATTTATTGAAGAAAGTAACAAGAGTAAAAGAGTAAAAGAGGCACTTAAATTAAACTTTACAAATATTACAAAAACAGATCAAAAACAAAATGATTTGATAAAAGTATATGAAAAAAATACCTTGAATAGGAAAGATTCAAACTTTCAATTAATCCTAGAATATAAGAATAAGATCTTAGATAAAATAATAGATGGACTTATTCTAATACCGGAAAATGTAAAAAAAACAAGGCAAATATATTTTTGTGCTTCAAATATTTCCGATTTTGAAACCAATAAATATATTAGTTCAAAAATTCAAAAAATATTATCTGCCAACATTTTAAAGGAAAAAATAGGTGACCCGAAAATTGTAGAAATTGTAGAAAAAGCAACACAAAACATAAAACCAACTCTATTTATAGTAAAAAAAGAGGGAACAACAAAATCACGCTCTGAAATACCCTACATAATGTCAATTTTTATGCTAACTTTACTATTTTCAATAATCATGGCTTATGGACAATTAATAATGAGGGGTATTATTGAAGAGAAAAATAATAGAATCGCTGAAGTTCTCATATCTTCAACAAAAACACAATATCTGT
>JAUWQW010000100.1 GCA_030610885.1 Candidatus Aminicenantota bacterium
GATAAATTAAATTATAATAAAAGCAGAGAAGATAAGTTAAGCAACATATGGAAACAGATAGAGTCTGGAAAAACATTCTGGGAAGTTGTAAAAGAACCTTATTTAAAAAGAGATTTAAATAGAGAACAAGTAAGAGAGATAATAAAAACAATCCTTAAAAAATCAAATTCAAGTAAAATAATAGATATTATGGACAAAATAAATTTAGAAAAAAAAGATCATAAAAAGCTATTAGATTTTCTTTCAAATCATAAAATTTCTTTATAAAATTACTGTTCGTTCTATGCAACGAACTATTCGTTATATATAACGAACTCGCAAACTCTTTATTAGCAAGGGTTTTACTGGCTTTTTTAAGGTTAAGCTACAATTAGTTCGTTATATACCACGAATAAGCGAAAATAGCAAAAATTCCTAAAATCCCAAAACTCTTATTATTGCTTGCTTTTTAAATTTTATCTACTTTGGCATCATTCTTGCAAATTATATATTTAAGGTTAATGTTAAAAGTTTTATGAAGGAAAAAACCTTTGATGACTTTAAAAATAAACTTTTGACATTACGTAAATTTAAAAAAGGAGGAGAAAATGAAGAATTTAAATTTTTCCAAATTAAGTAAAGAGGAATTAAAAGAAACCAAGGGAGGCGGAGGAGCAATACCAAGGCCACCAAAAACTTGTGATTGCAGTTGGTTCAATGGAATGATGAAAGATTATTATGACTCAACCTGTGGATGTTCCGGTATGGGCAATGTGTTTGGTTTTATGATTTAGTTAGCTATAGTGAGGTTCAAAATAAAGGCAGGTCTTATTGTAAGGTCTGTCTTTATGAAAAAAATCAGGAGATAGTAAAATTATAATAGAATCAAATAAAAACAATGCGTACTACTTAAGCAAAATTAAACCGCAGGTATTGATTATTCACCCAATTATTAAAAAACTAATTCAGCTTTATAATAAAGGGGTGGATTTGGATCAGCAAATAAATGAAAGAAATCTTCAACTTTTTGATATCAAAAATTCCTTTGACCTTGAACAGTTAAAATACTATTATACATACTTTAAGTTTCTTAAAGAGAATGGATATTTTGAAAAATCCAAATTTACACCTTTGGAAAAGATGAAGAAATATAATGTAGAAGAGATCAAGTATCATTTAATCAATACAGATCAGATTAGTTTTGAAGTTACCGATGCATGTAATTTAAGATGTGAATATTGTGGCTATGGAGAGTTTTATAGCGGATATGATAAAAGGGAAGGCAAGGAGATTGATTTTGATAATGCAAAAGCGTTACTGGATTATATAGTCGATTTAAAGAAAAGTGTGATGAATGTGAAGACCTATAGAAATATTGGATTTTCCTTTTACGGAGGAGAACCGTTGCTGAATTTTCCATTTATTGAGAAAATGGTCAATTATGCAAACACCATTAAGCTCCCTTACAATAAGTTCCTTTTCCAGATGACCACCAATGGGCTGTTTCTGGATAAGTATATGGACTTTATTATCAATCATGATTTTGCCCTAGCGATCAGTTTGGATGGAAATAAGGAGCATAATGCCTATCGTGTGCTAGCCAACGGAAAACCTTCCTTTGATAAGCTGACTAAAAATATTGAGTTGTTAAAAAACAAAAGTCCTGAATATTTTGAAAAAAATGTAGAGTTTATATCAGTACTCCATGATAAAAATGAGCCTTATGAAGTAAGAGATTTTTTTATGGAAAAATACAATAAAATTCCCCGGTTATTACCTTTGGCTAATTATGGTGTTAGAGAGGAAAAGAAGGAAGAGTTTGAAAGAATGAAAAATGGCAACAATACAAAACAAAAGATATCAAATAAAAAGGACTTTGGAGATCTTAATTCAGATAGATTTATCAAAACCTATTGTGGATACACCTATAGTAAAACCAGTACGTTGACTGCAGGTGGCAAGAATCATAGATTTGTTAGTACTGGCACTTGTCATCCTTTTGAGAAAAGTGTATTTTTAACGGTGAATGGAAAAATTCTTCCTTGTGAGAGAATACCACAGAAATATGGTCTTGGCTGGGTAAAAGAAAAAAAGGTAGAATTGGATTACCAAAAGGTGGCAGAGTTTTACAATGGATTATATTCCAAATTAAAGGATAAGTGTAATGTTTGTGAGCGATCTGATGAATGTTTGAAATGTATTTTTCATCTTGATCTAAGCTCAACAAAGCCGGAATGTTCTGATTTTATTAATAGAGAACAATTTAAAAGAAGGACCACTGGAATCCTTTCATCATTGGAATTAGATCCCAAAATCTATCAAAATGTGGTTGGAGATTAGGAAAACATGATGAATAATATAAATAAAGATGATTTTTGGTTAATTCTACATCCCTATATATATACACACATCATAGGTGATCAGTTTCTTTTATTAAACACCCTGAGTGGAGAAATGATTAGAAGGTCGGATCCTGAATTAAGCTTTTTGGTTAAACAGTTAAACTCCAAGAAAAATGGATATGTGTTGGGATTATCAAAAAAAGGAATAACCTCAAAGAAAGAGGATTTTATTCAGGAAATAAGAAATAAATATTTTGGAGACTTGATGAGATCATCCATTAGTAACGGTAAACCCTTTCAAATGTATCCCAAATTAAACTTGCAAAACATACAGAAGGAGATGGTGTATAAAATACTTCCTTCTAAACTACTGAAGTATGATATCGTAAAAGAGTTTGTAAAAACAGTATCTATTTATATCAATTCGGAATGCAGTCAAAGTTGCAGTCATTGTACCTCCTCTTACTATCAGTTTGTAGACTGTTATAAACCTGAAAAAAAGTGGGAACTCAATGTAAATGAATTTCAAGGAATTGTAGAGGAACTTAATGGCAGTTCCTTGGAGAAATTAAAAATTCTGGGAGGTAATATTTTTTGTCACCAAGGCTTGGATTGGATAAAAGATTATCTTGATAAGATTCCGATTGTAAAAGAATACTATCTTAATTATTTAAATTTTATCGATCAACCAAAGAGAGCACAAATATTGCTAGGTGAGGGGAATAGGTTGGTAATCACCATTCATTTTCCTGTTGCGAAAGGCTCAATAGAAAGAATGTTTGAGAAGTTGATTTCCGGTTTGAAAGGAATATCCGTAAGATTTCTTATTGAGTCAGAAAAAAACTATGAAGAAGCGATTGGGATTATCCAGAAATACCGGCTTAAGGATACTCAATTAACCCCATATTATAACCAAAAGAATTTGGAATTTTTTGAAGACCATTTGTTTATTACAGAAGATGCTTTGGCGAAGAGTAGGGTGTCCTTTACTCAAATATTTACAAACCAGGTATTTAATCAGCTTAGTTTTAAGACTCTTACCATCACCGCTGATAAAAAGGTGTATGGCAATATAAACCACTCCAGTCTGGGGAGGGTTGGTAAGGATTTGTTAATGGACCTGGTGGTTAAGGAGATGAATAGTGGTAATTCCTGGTATCATACCCGTAGTAAGGTAATTCCTTGTAAGTCCTGTTTATACCAGAATATATGTCCACCAATTAGTAATTATGAGTATTATATGGATAAATACAATGTCTGTCAGATTCAGAAATAAATTCAAGAAAATAATTTTAGTATTTATAGAAATAAATTAAAGGAGTGAAGAAAAATGACAAAAAGAGTTTATATTGTATTGGGTTTATTAGTATTATTAAGCGGAATTACATTTGGAAAGGTTGTTGCAACATTAAGTGAGGTGATGAAACCATTACAGATCGTTATTGATGAGGATCAGCTATATGTAATAGAAAAAGCAAAGATATATATCTATTCTTTAAAAGGCTACAAATTTATAAAAATGTTTGGTAAGCCAGGTGAAGGTCCCGGAGAGTTTAATTCTATTACTTCTATTATACCATTTAAAGGCAGCATTCTTGTTAATAGTCTTGGGAAAATCTCCTATTATAAAAAAAATGGTAGCTTAATAAATGAAAAAAAAATAGATAGTAGTTTTGCTACAGGAGGTTTGAATTTGTATCCTTTAAAAAGAGGTTTTGTAGGAAATAGAACAACTATGAAAGAAAAAGTTCTTTATAAAACAATAAATTTATTTGATTCTGATTTTAAGAAAGTAAAAGAGTTAAATGAAATGTTGGCAGCATCAAAAAATAAATTCAATTTACTTTCAAAATCATTTTTTTATCAAACATACAGGAATAAGATATTTATAAGTTCTAAAACCGGATTAAGTATTGATGTATTAAATGATAAAGGAGAAAAACTGTATATCATTAATTATCAGAACTATAAAAGAAGGAAATTTAATGAAGAAACTATAAGGGAGAAAATGAAAAGGAAAAATAAACAAAAATATGAGATATTAAAAAACCGTTTGAAATTTCCTGAATTTTATCCTGAAATTCTTAAATTTTTTATTTCGGATGAGAAACTATATATAGCAACATGGAAGTGGGAAAATAAAAAGATTGAATTCTTTATTTTTACTATAAAAGGGAAACTTCTTAATCATACATATATACCACTTTTTTTCAATGATGGAATGTTCCCTTATCCACATCCGTTAACAATAAATAATAACAATTTATATCAAATAGTTGAAAATGAAGATACTGAAACGTGGGAATTACATGAAAATGTAATAAAATGAAAAATGAGATGCACTTAACGAGGCTCAGCAAAATGGTCTAGACAAACAAGGCCATTATAGATATAGTTTTGGAGGAATTAACTGAAATGCTGCAATTATTATTTAAGGAGAAAGAATAATGGAAAATGTTTTGGAAATCAAATCATTAAGAAAAGAGTATAAGGGATTTGAGTTGAATGATGTTTCTTTTCAATTACCTTATGGTTGTATAATGGGACTAATTGGTCCAAATGGTGCAGGCAAAACCACAATTATCAAACTCCTCATGAACCTGATTAAGAAAAAAAGCGGCGAAATTAAATTATTTGAAAAAGATAATCTTAAAAATGAAATAGAAGTAAAAGAGAGAATCGGTTTTGTTTACGACACAAACTATTTTTATGAAAATCTGAGTCTTGAAAAAATGAAGAACATCATAGCTCCATTCTACAAACAATGGGATGATGAACAGTTCTACAAATATATTAAAATGTTTGAATTGCCATTAAAAAAGAAAATCAAGACTCTTTCCAGAGGAATGCATACAAAATATGCTTGTGCTATTGCTCTTTCCCATAATGCGGAATTAATTATCTTGGATGAACCGACTTCAGGTCTGGATCCGGTTTTCAGAAGAGAGTTTTTAGAGATCCTCTCGGAAATAATTCAGGATAAAAAAAAATCAATAATTTTTTCAACCCATATTACAACAGATTTAGAAAGAATCGCTGACTATATTACCTTTATTAAAAATGGCAATATTATCTTTTCAGATACAAAAGATAATATACTGGGAAACTGGGCAATTGTTAAAGGAGCAAAAGAAGAATTAAATGAAATTACCAAAACAGTCTTAAAGGGAATTCGGAATAATGATCATGGTTTTGAGGGATTGGTTGCTGACAGAAAAATTGCAGAAAAAACATTTTCCAACAAAGCAGCCATAGAAAAAGCCACACTGGAAGATATCATGTTTTTTATTGTAAAAGGGGAAAACCATGTTTAAAATATTAAATTTAAATCTGAAACACCTTATAAAATTTATCCCCTTGATTTTTGCCTTGTCAGTCCTATCCTACTTTTATAGGTATTTTCGTATTTTTATTTTTTTGATTCCATGGATATTAATAATAAGTTTTATTAAAAAAGACGCTCAGAATAAAATTAATGTTTTGTTTTGCAGTCTGCCTCTAAAAAGAAATAAAATTGTTCAGGGAACTTATCTATCTGCTTTTGTTTACAATGTAATTTCAACAATATATTCAGCTTTTATTTATTATGTTATTTACAATAATGGTATTAATTCATTCAATCTTACTGACGTTCTCTATAATGTATTTTTACCCATAATATTGACTTTGGCTCTACTGCTGCCATTACACTTTAAGTTTGGATTTAATCTTGATATTGAAAATATGAGACTCACTTCCATCTTTATTATAATTCCAGTCAGTATCTGCCTTTTATTTCTCTTTATATATCCTTTATGTTCAACAGAAGATTTTGCATTGATAGCAATAATAAAAGAGAATCTTTACACATTTAATCTTATAGCACTGATTCTTTTTTATTTATCAATGCAATTATCTGAAACATTATATAAAACCCGCGAATTCTAGGGGTAGTTATAAATGGAAACTATAAATAAATGTAATTATAAGGGGAACGGCCTCAGCCAAATACTTCACCTGGTGAAAATATTATTCAGGATAAAATTATCGAGTTTAATAATACCATTATTGTTATATACAATTCTCTCTCCCATCATTGTTATATCATTAAAGACAACACTAATTCCCAATTTTTTATTTCAGATAATCATTCTGATATCTATATTACAGAACAAAAAAAACACTAACCATAATATCTTATACAAAAGCATGCCACTAAAAAAATACAGATTGATATTATCTAATTATATCTTTGCAATCACTATTGTCATCATAATAACGCTGATACTCTGTTCAGCAGCTCTGATAATTTCAATAACAGAAAAACATAATATATTAATAACATCACATGTCTTAAATTTTGATTTCCTTTTCTACAAAATATTCCTGCCTCTTATATACTTTATAATTATCTTTATCCCTGTTAACACTTTTTTTTATCATTTAAACTCATATGGAGTAATAATATTTTTATCTGGAATTACCGCCATAAGTTTAACCTGGTTTAAAAGCACAATATATAAATTTATAACAGCCTGCCTCAAACTCATCTACCAGATAAACGAGCCCATGTTTTTCTCAATATTTACAGCAATCACCTTGATAAGTCTAATCACATCAATAGTTATTTCAACATCCATATATAAGCATAAAGAAGTTTAAAATTACAAAAACTAAAAGAAAATGAATTCTGCAAAAAATAAATTTTTTAAATTCTATCAGGATACTAATTCGGGTTCAATTTTAGTCTACAGCATGAATAGAGTCTCTATATTCACAAAAAAAGGAATTTTTGAAAAAATGTTATACCATGCAAAAACTGTGTATATAATTCAATCTTTCCACCAATATCAAACTATGGATATGTTATTGGGAAAAACAATTTATGCACTATATGGGATGAAAATTAGTTTAAAAAAATTAAAAATAAATCTTAATAAACAATGAAAATGTTTCCATTTGTAAGACAATATGATGCTGTGGATTGTGGACCTGCATCTTTAAAGATGATTGCAGAATATTATGGTAAAAACTATTCTCTTGACAAATTACGGGACAGATCAAATATAACACGTCTTGGAGTTTCCATGTTTGGGATAAGCGATGCAGCAGAAAGCATAGGATTTAGAACTACAGGATTTAGAATTAATTTCAAAAGTTTGAAAAATGAAGCCATACTTCCCTGTATAGTGCACTGGAACCAGAATCATTTTGTTGTTGTATATAAAATAAAAAAAGATAAAGTTTATGTTGCAGATCCTGCATTTGGAAGAGTTAAATATACAAAAGAAGAATTTATGAAAGGATTTTCTGTAAATAATGAGTTGGGCCTTGCACTTCTTTTAACGCCAACAAGAAAATTTTATAAAATTGAAGATGAAACTGGGGAAAAAAGCTCAGGCCTATCATTTATACTCTCA
>JAUWQW010000057.1 GCA_030610885.1 Candidatus Aminicenantota bacterium
AATTTAACTACATTATCATGCATTTTTAATCTCCCTGAAATGCAAATTTTAACAAAAAAAAGGGAGAAAAGCTAAATAAAGGTGAAAACCTTTTAGATAAAGGGTTTTGAAAGTTTTACCTTAAAAACTTTTGACATTACGTAAAAAAACATTAGGAGGGAAAAAATGACTAACAGATTAAAAGTAATTGTATTATGGGTGTTATTTCTATTTGGAATGGTGTTTCACTCGCTATTAGCATTGATGCCACTTTTCTTTGGCGCGAGTGTCGCCATGCCGGATGTTACAGGCACTGTTCCAGCTTCGATGATGTGGATGGCGCTGGCATTTTATTTATTGCCAATGATTTTTATTGCTGCCACATTATTTCTAAAATCAAGCTGGTATAAAATCACCAATTTTGTGCTTTCAGTCCTGTTTTCGCTGATGAATGTTTTTCATTTATTCGAACATTTTTCGCAAACCACCATTGATTTTGTTCAGATAACACTGTTGATTTTTGTACTGCTTGTTAGCATTCTGCTGAACATAGCCGCTTTCAAATGGATGAAAGAATAAAAGTTTGATGGGGAGAACTATGTCTCTAATTCCTGAATTAAAAGCAGGAGGAAATTAGAAAAATGAATCGCTTTGATTTAGCCCAAATGAACCAGGGGGAAACGAGAACTATTATTGATATTCAAGGCGGATATGGCATGATTAGAAGGTTGGAATCTCTTGGAGTGCGACCGGGTGTAGTTATAACCAAGGTGTCCTCACAACTTATGCGTGGTCCCATAACTATCCAGGTAGGTAATTCTCAGGTCGCTCTTGGCTATGGTATGGCAAAAAGAATTATTTTGGAGTAAAAATGGAGAAAGTTCATCCAGAGGGAATAAGAAAAATATTTTTAATGGGTAATCCCAATGTAGGCAAAAGTGTGGTCTTCTCACGGCTTACAGGAGTTCATGTTATTGCTTCCAACTATGCCGGCACTACTGTGGAGTTCACCAAAGGTTGCATCAAATTGGGCGATGTGTCGGCAGAGGTTATCGATGTTCCCGGAACTTACACTCTTGAACCGACTTGTCGAGCCGAGGAAGTCGCTGCAGAAATGTTGCAACAGGCCGTTTCTGATAAAGGAGGCGGAACTCTGGTGATTAATGTAATTGATGCGACCAATCTGGAGAGAAATCTCAATCTTTCCTTACAGTTGCTTAAACAAAATATTCCGGTGATTATTGCTCTCAATCTATGGGATGAGACAAAGCATATCGGTATCTCAATAGATAGGGAAAAACTTGAAACAATTCTCGGAGTTCCTGTTGTGCCGACCTGTGCTGTGAGTGGCGAGGAGATAAAGGAACTTGTTACAAGACTTCCCGAAGCAAAAGCACGGGCTTATGAATATACGGAGGAAAAACGCTGGCACGAAGTGGGAAACATTATCGAGCAGGTACAGCGGGTAACTCATCGCCATCACACTCTTTTGGAAAGATTAGGGGATGCTTCATTACGGCCATTATCTGGGATTCCTATTGCATTAATACTTATTTATTTAATGTTTGAAATTATCAGATTTATTGGCGAGGGGCTTATCGGCCATATTTTTGAACCCATATTTGAAAAATTGTGGGCGCCAGTGATTCTGAAGTTATCTGCGGTTCTGGGTTCCTCAGGATTTCTTCACGACATCTTAATCGGGAAATTGGTCGATGGCGAAATCGATTTTGTAGAATCTCTCGGCATGTTGACAACAGGACTTTTTGTCCCTATTGCCATGGTTCTTCCCTATGTCTTTGCTTTTTATCTAGTTTTAAGTTTTGTTGAAGACTCCGGTTATTTGCCCCGCCTCGGTGTCCTGGTTGATACTATCATGCATAGATTGGGCTTGCATGGTCTGGCAATCATCCCAATGATGCTTGGTCTTGGCTGCAATGTCCCCGGTGCTTTGGCCACTAGGGTACTGGAAGCAAGGCGGGAAAGGTTTATCTGTGCCACACTGATGGCTATCGCAGTTCCCTGCATGGCACAAATAGCTATGATTGTGGGACTAATCAGTAATCATGGGGCAAAGGGATTGTTGCTGGTTTTTGGAACTTTATTCGTGGTTTGGATAGCCCTTGGAATCCTGTTGAATTCGATTCTAAAAGGTGAAAGTCCTGAAATATTTGTGGAGATTCCGCCTTATCGTATTCCACATCTGACAACACTGCTAAAAAAATTGTGGATGAGAACCAAATGGTTCTTACAGGAAGCTATTCCTTATGTCTTTCTTGGCGTTCTGATTGTAAACATTCTATATTCACTCCGAATTATTAAATTTATTGGTAAATTTACGGCTCCGATAGTAACCGGAATTCTTGGGCTTCCAGAGGAGGCAGTAGGTGCTCTTATCATCGGATTTTTACGCAAGGATGTTGCTGTGGGCATGCTCTCACCCATTGGTTTGACATTAAATCAATTAGTAGTAGCCTGCGTGGTTTTAGCTATGTACTTCCCCTGTGTGGCAACCTTTGCGGTTTTGATTAAAGAACTTGGTGTGGTAGATACGATAAAATCCGCCGGGATTATGATCGTTTCAGCTTTGGTGGTTGGGGGGGTACTTAATTTTTTGCTTAATTATATTTAAAAGTAAAAATTTACGCTGCCTGCGGACTTTATTTCACTTCTACTGGCTGATGGCAGCGCCTTTGTAGGAGATGCAGCTATGAATATGCCGCGTATTTTGGGCGCTAAACACAGGCCTATATTCATACAGGATATGACTTCTGTATATAAAAGCTGGCAGAAACTAATTTCCAGTGGCGCGAAAAAAATATTCCCAGCTCATGGGAAACCTTTTAATTCTGATGAATTTGTTCTATGCTTAAATAAAAAAAAAGAACTAAAAAATAATACCTTATGTTTATTGAAGATAAATAAAGGAGAATAATGATGACTTTAATACCTGAGTTTAAAATAGGCTTATGGAACGGCTGGATTCCATTATGTTTGCTTTATTTAATATTTGGCATCCTACTTGTATCTTTTTCAAAGGACGTTGTGAAAAGACTTTATGATAGATCTGGTTGGAGTAAAAGACAAAAAGTTTTAACTGTTGTAGGGAAACTATTTGCTTTTATTTTTTTATTTTTAATAATATTTAGTCCATTAAAAATTGATTCTATTATTTTTATTATTGGAACTATTATTTATTTTATTGGTTTAATTGGATTTATTATTGCTCTTTTCAATTATAAAAAGACACCTCTTAATCAGCCTGTTACTAAAGGACTTTATAGAATATCGCGGCATCCACAGATACTTACTTTATTAATTTTATATTTTGGGATTTGTATTGCTATAGGCTCATGGTTTATTTTATTAATATTTTTTATATTTTCATTATTTACTCACTTTAGAATTTTAGCAGAAGAAAAAGCTTGCTTAGAACAATATGGTGGTTCCTATCGTGAGTATATGAAAAAAATAGCAAGATATTTTTTATTTTTTTAACAAGGTATACTAGAAATGAAAAAACAAAAATCAATGGCAGTTTTTCTATTTCAAGTAATGAAACTAATAATGCATATTAGAAAACATTTTAGAAATATTAAGAAGGAGATTGAGTTTGCTGGTACAGAACCAGGAAAGTGTGTTTTAGACTTTGGCTGTGGTTTTGGTTTTAATACCATTCCTGCAGCATTTAAGATTACTAATAATGGTAAAATTTATGCACTTGATATTCATCCTCTAGCAATAAAAAGTGTAGAAAATAAAATAAAAAAGTATGGTTTAAAAAATATTATAACGATTATTTCAGATTGTGATGCTGGACTGGAAGATGAAAGTATAGATATTGTCTATTTACACAATG
The DNA here is from genome assembly GCA_030610885.1 of Candidatus Aminicenantota bacterium. Classification (GTDB taxonomy): domain Bacteria; phylum Acidobacteriota; class Aminicenantia; order UBA2199; family UBA2199; genus JAUWNT01. Next base: position 3,839 of record JAUWQW010000057.1, read on the forward strand.
TTTTGCCACTAATTGAGGATAAAAATTTGGTAATAAATGAATTACATCGTATTTTAAAAACACATGGAAAACTTTCAATAATGAGTAGGATTGGCTCTCGTATTATAGGAGATAATATGTTAAATGATAAAAATCTAAAAGAATATTTAGAAAGAGAGAGTAAATTTCGGTTGATAAAAAGCAAAAAGACACATTTTGTATTCGAAAAGCGTAAATAATAAAAACAGCTTTATTATAAAAAGGGGATTCTTTATGGAGCATTATCTGTTAAATAATTGGTTTCTGCGTTGATTGCAGATTATACAATGACACCAATTCTTATAAAATGGACAAAGTCCTTCGGAAAAGAAAAAGACAGATTGTAATATAAAGATTTATCCATATTATTTTTTATTTTACAAAATTTTAAATATCTGGTATAAGTTAGTTGAATTTAACTTTGTTAGATGTTATGTGAAGGAAAGAAAATGGGTAATTTAACACAGAGCAGCGAGGATTATTTAGAGGCTATTCTTGTAATAAGTTTGGATAATAATATAGTAAGAATTAAGGATTTGGCAAAATATCTAAAAGTTAAGACGCCATCGGCTGTCTCAGCAGTTAAGAGTTTATCAAAAAAAAATCTTGTAAGGCATGAACACTATGGATATTTGGAATTAACCAAAAAGGGTGAAGTTGCTGCTAAAGCTGTTTATAAACGCCATAAGATACTTTTTAAATTCCTTCATGATTTTTTAGGAATTGATCCTGAAATAGCTGACAAAGATGCATGTAGAATAGAGCATCATGTAACACCTGAAACAATGAATAGATTAATAAAACTTATTGAGTTTGTAGAAACCTGTCCTGAAAAGCACCCAACCTGGCTTTCCAATTTTTATCACTTTGCCAGGACTGGCAAGCGTCTAAAACCCTGTAAAGAAGCAAAAGAATCTCGGAAGGAGATGTTCAAGGCAAATAAAAAGATATAAAAACAGAGGATTTAGCTCAGATTGTTTTTGATAATTTAGATATGTAGAAAGAGGGCGAGATGTTCCCGCCCTCTCTATTTCACAAGGAATCAAATTCTATTCAACTACTCTTACGCTTATATTAAGTACTGCAGAAGAGCCGGGACTTATTTTACAGAAAGTTCCACCAGTTATTTTATAAACTTGTTCTCTACTTGTATTTACTTTCCAATAAAATCCTTTCCATACATTCTGTTTTAAGTGATAAAGGTATGATTTCAAATTGCACTTCTGCCAGTCACTACCATAGGACAACACATTACCTTCTGTTGTAATCTGTAAGGTCTTTGTTTTAGGTACATATACAAGATAAGCTGTTTTAAACCTCAAAAGGAATCGAGTTGGATTATTGCTATTTCCCACAACATCTACAGTAACATTAGTCAAAGTTTCTTTTATACCAGGACTAATTTTCCCAAAAGTACCTCCTTTAACACGATATACTTCTTTTCGAGAAGTGTTAACTCTCCAGTAAAAACCCTTCCAGAATTTTTCCTTTAGATCATAAAGGTACGGCTTAACTTTAGCCCTCTGCCAATCAGAACCATAAGAGAGCACATTATTTTGTGAAGCTATCTGCAATGTCTTAGTTGAAGGTTGATATACTAAATATGCATCATTAAAATCAAGGAAAAATCTTTTTGGAATTTTGATCTCTGCAGTATCTGCGGTTTTTTTGCAATAAACTCTTTTTGTTAAAGTGTTGTTATCCTCTTTAAGTTCAGTTAGGTTTTTATTATTATCAGCAATTACCTTAAGTGTATGATATCCATTTGTAAGGTTTAAATTTTTTGCACCCGGGAACCAGATATATGTTGCAACTCCTCCGGGATTCTTTAATTTCCCTGCAGGATCGAATCCTTTTAGGATTAATCCTCCCCATGGTTTACTTCCATTATACATTTGAATACCAACTGCATTAGGTAAATTATAATAAGAAGCCGGAACTCCAGCATTACCTATGTTTGCAACAGTTACAGCAATCTTACAATCATTAACTAGCTTAATATCTTTAACAATAAGGTCTGGTAATTTCTGTGCAGTGCCTCCTCCACAATAAAGAGAAAATAAAGCCTTGTTTGAAGTTATACTGTTTGGAGATAAGATTTGTACTGCTTCCCAATAATTCTTATAAACTTTTCCAGCTCCTCCAAGATACCAGGAGGATGTTACTTTCTTTGTTTCAGCCTTACTAAAGTAGATGGTTTTTACTGGAGCTATTGCGCCGTCTTTTCTAATCCATTTGTATTTTACAGTTCCTTTTCCATTTGTTGTTATGTAACCTGTGAAATTAAATTTAAATGGGCATTTACCGGAATAATTTTTAGGTGAAACAGTTGCATACACTCTTGTTACTTTAAAAGCAATTTGTGTACCCTGTTTGTAGATTAATAATCTGCAGATTGCAGTATTATTCCTTTCATTGAATTCCTTTACTTTGTTACCCGGATCAACAACAGCACCCAGGTAATAGTTCCCGGACGGAGTGTCAGATGGAATAGTGTTTGTACCATTAAGAGTTACTGGTATTGTTTGCCCTGGTTTCAGAAGTTTTACAAATTCACGGCCACCTTTTAGAAGTACATCATCTTTAAAATTTGGGGAATAGACAGCAAATTTTACTGGAATATTAGTGTCTTTTGAGAGCACCAAATCAACGGAGAAATTTTGAGCTGGAGTATCACCTACATTTTTCACCCATACTTTAATAGATGTTCCAAGGGCTTGGCCCGCATATGCTTTTGCTGGGTTTGGACAAGCAATTTTTATTTGCAAATCCGCTCCCTTTTGAGCGGGGCTAATGCTTGCAAACAGGAATAGCCCCATCAGTACAATTAAAAACTTTGTTAAAATTTTGTTTCTCATCGAAACCTCCTCAATGTATAAATAAAAGATTTGAAAATAAATCTCAAAAAAAAATAATTTTATTAAAATTAAAAAAATGTTAGTATCTATAAAATTCTCATTGACAATGAAAATGTTAGTTTGTTAATATAGAGCATGAAAAATTTTTTAAAAATATTTCTCATAATTATTTTTTTTGTCCTCATTCTAGTTATTTTTTTTCAATTTAGAAGTAAAAGTAGCTCTTTTTACAGGGTAGATTTAAATGATTTTGAAAAAAACAAGAAGTATTTTAAACTGAATAAAAAATTAGATAAAGTGTTTTTTAAAAGGGGGAAAATAGAAATATTACTTAAAGAGATACCCACAACAGATGGTTATTATTTTTATCTTAAAGGGAATAGAAACATAAAAATTGTTCCTGAATATGTTGGGGAAATTAAGTTTTATACTTATTTATATTTTGAGAGCTCAGTAAAAAATAATAAGATAAGATTCACCCTTGAGATAAACAGAAAGAAGAAGAATACGAGGATAAGTAGAATTGAAACATCAAAAGCATCATATCCTTTTTTTAAAACTCTAAAAGTTCATAGAAAGGACAGGATTGTTTTGAGATTTAAAGGATCAGGGATTGTTTATTTTAGTAGACCTATAATATATAGAGAGATAAGTGCAAAAAAAAGAAAAAATATTATTCTTATAGGTGTTGATACATTAAGAGGAGATCAAATTGGATTAAAAAAGGGTAATAGATCTTTGACTCCTAATATTGATAGTTTTATAAAGGATTCTGTTTATTTTAAAAATGCTTATGCACAAAGTTCCTGGACAATCCCTTCATTTATAAGTTTATTCACTGGATTATATGAATTTAACCACAAAGTTGATATCAGGCATTCTTTAGATCTGGATAAGTGTAATTTAGTAACAGAAATATCTAAAAAATTTATCTCTTTTGCTTATCATGGAGGTTTAGCCCTTAGGAGAAGATGGGGGTATTCTCGAGGATTTGATTTTTATAAGGAGTTTCGTTTTACAGGTCCTCTTTTCCCAAGAGGAGGGCAATCATTATTTCATAAGGCAATTGAGTTAATAAAAAAATCTAATTTTCCTGATTTGTTTTTATTTTTGCATACTTATCAGGTCCATGATCCTTATACTCCACCTAAAGAATTTTTATTTAAAATTAATCCAGAACCAAAATTTATGAAACTGGATGTAGTAAATCAAAGTAAGCCTGAAAAAACCTTTTTACATGTAGGGGATGATTTAAGGAAATCACTTAAGGAACTTTATCAAGCAGAGATTCTTGCATTTGATTCTTATTTTGGAGAATTTATCTTAGAACTAAAAAAAATGAATATTTATGATAATTCAATGATTATATTTATGTCTGATCATGGGGAAGAATTCTATGAGCATAAAGGATGGGCTCATTCGCATAGTTTATATAATGAATTAATAAAGGTTCCAGTTATTATAAAATTTCCGAAGAATAGATTTGAGAATCTTATTGTAAATAAAAAGATTGGAGTTATTGATTTAATCCCAACTATACTGAGTTATAATAAAATAAAATATGATAAAACAAAAACAGATGGTATTAATTTAATTCCTGTAATAAAGGGTGAAACAGAGCGTGATTATTTGATATCTTCAATATCAACCAGTAGGTATATTGAAGCAATTCCTCCAAAGTTTGCAATTTTTTATGATGATTATAAACTTATTTACAATTATAAATTTTGTGAAAAGGATCTGGAGTTCTTTAAAAATTATGCTTTACCTCCAAAATGTCCTGAAATTGAATTATATAATTATAAGAAAGATGTAAATGACAAATACAATATAGCTTCAAAGAATCAAAATATTGTAAAATATTTAATGCCAGTTATAATAAAATTGAAAAAAATCATTAAGCAGAATATATCTGATAGTTCGAAGAAAAAGAAGAGAATTGATGAAGAGGTAAGAGAGCAATTAAAAACTTTAGGCTATATACAATGAAAATGAGAGGTATATGTAAATTTTATGGAGTTTAGTTCTTTATTTTTCATTTTTTCATTTTTTCCTGTTTTTATTTTCCTGTTTTTTATATTAAAAAAAGAATCACATAATTCTTTTCTTTTAATAGTTAGTTTTATATTTTATTATTTAGGCGAAGGAAGATTTTTATTAATACTTTTACTTTCAATAATAGTGAATTACATTTTTGGCATATGCATACAAAAAAGTAATTCAAAAAAAATATCAAAATATATTTTTATATTTGGTATAGTATTTAATGTTGGCTTGCTCATAATTTTTAAGTATACAAATTTTTTAGCAAATAACATAAATGTTTTATTTACAAATTGGGGGTTAAACCCCCTATATGTATCTCATATTCATTTACCAATCGGTATTTCATTTTTTACTTTTTTTTCAATATCTTATATTGTTGATGTTTATAGAAAGACAAGTTCTGCTGAGAAAAATCCTTTGAATTTTGCACTTTATATATCTTTTTTCCCAAAATTAATAACAGGTCCAATTACTCTTTATCATAAAATCTCTTCCCAGATATTAAAGAGGAATATAACTATTGATGGTTTTTCATATGGAGTAAAACGCTTTATAATTGGGCTGGGGAAAAAAACATTAATTGCCGATACACTTGCTCCAGTTGTAAACCAGATATTTTCCATACCTTCATCTTCTCAAACAGTTGGGTTAGCCTGGCTGGGAATTATTTGCTATACCTTGCAAATATATTTTGATTTTTCAGGGTATACTGATATGGCTATTGGTATTGGACGTATGTTAGGGTTTAAATTTGTAGAAAATTTTAATTATCCTTACATTTCAACATCAATTAAGGATTTCTGGAGACGATGGCATATATCACTTGCAAATTGGCTTCAAACATATTTATTTCTACCAATTGCATATAAAGTTATGAGAAAAATAAAATCAGATAGATTTATTAATATTAAAGTTGAAAATTGGGCTTATTGTATTGGAGCATTTTTTACAATGCTTTTATGTGGTATCTGGCATGGAGCAAATTGGACATTTGTGTTCTGGGGAGCATATTACGGGATTTTTCTTGTTCTGGAACATGCTGGGCTTGGTAAATTCATAAAATCTCTTTATAAACCCTTTAGAATTCTTTACGCACAATTGATAGTTATGGTTGGATGGGTTTTCTTTCGTTCTGAAAGTATGGCTTATGCTTTTGATTATTTAAAAGCTATGTTTGGATTTGGTAATGGAAATGGCGTAGAGTATTATACGGCTTTATACTTAAATCCAGAGGTAAAGTTATTTATAATAATTGGGATATTGGGATCTTTCCCTCTATTTCCCAAATTAAAATCTTTATATGGAAAGTTAAGCTTGAAATATGGAACAACATCAAAAAGTGTATTTAACTCAGGTTATTCAATTTTATATACATTCTATTTAATTTTTGTTTTTGTGTTAAGCTCTATGTCTCTGGCAGTAGGTACATATAATCCATTTATTTATTTCAGGTTTTAGAAAGTAGTTATGATGGTAAAAAATATATTAAAAAAGAGAAAAATTTTTGTGAAGGTTTTTATTACTTTATTATTTTTAATTGGTTCAATATTATATGTAAATAAGAAAGAATTAAGATTGGATGTTAAATTATTAGTTCGGGCAAAAGTACCTCATAAAGATACTTACAAGCTCTTTGTTAATGATAAACCTGAAAAAGTAGAAGTTTCCCCATCTGAAGGTTTCCAATGGATTAGTTTTAAACTTCCAAAGGATGAGATAAAACAGATTCGTTTAAACTTTGGAAAAGAAAAAGGCATTGTTATTATTAATAGTATTAAATTAAAAACTATTTTAAAAAGATATATGTGGAAAGATAGAGCTTTAAAAAGGATTTTTAATTATAAACATCATATTGAAAAGACCTATTTAAAAGATAATGACTTTTATATTAAAATTGCAGGAAATGAGCCATATATGGTTATGGATAAAAAGTTTTATGAAATCATTGAAAAAGTAAAAAGTAAAAAGACTCTTTTTTATTGTTTTTCAATAATCTTATCATTAATTCTATTTTACTTCATATATTTTATTAATATAAAAAATTTTCGTTTTTTTGCAACACAAAAAATTATAAGCAATATGGTTTTGATTTTTCTTATTTTTATCTATTTTCCTATAGCAAATGATCTTTTGCATATAAAAAAAAAATTTCACTTACAGGAGAAAAGGGCTCAAGTAAAAAAACCTGATTTAAGATTTGATACATTGAATAAGTTTTTTGCACAATATAGGCGTTATTATAAAGATAATTTTAGTTTACGTAATATTTTAATATATTTAAATAATTTATATAAAGTAAAATTGTATGGTTTTTCTCCTGTTTCGAAAACGATTATTGGCAAGAATGGATGGTTATTTATGGCTAAGGAGAGTGAGGATGTAAATGAAGTTGATTATTTTCGTTCAATAAAACTATTTTCTAAAGAAGAATTAAAGCATTGGCAAAATGCTTTGGAGCAGAGAAGAGATTGGCTTGCCAATAGAGGTATTCATTATTTTTTTATAATTGCTCCCAATAAAAGCACAATTTATTCTGAGTTTATGCCTGATTTTATTCATCCTGTTAGAAATGAGTCTCGATTGGATCAATTGCTGAATTATTTAAAGAATAATTCAGATTTTCAGATTATAGATTTAAGAAAGGTATTGATAAATGCTAAAAAAGATTGTGAGGTTTATTATAAAACTGATTCACACTGGAATGAATATGGAGCATATATTGCGTATAGAGAGATCATGAGATATATAGGGAAGTATTTTGAAAACATTAAATCAATGCCTATATCTAATTTTAAGATTGAAATAAAAAATAGATTCGGTGGAGATCTTGCAATTACTTTATCTTTACAAAATAAGGTTTATAGAGAGGATTATATTGGATTTAAAAGCAAAATCCCTCTAAAGGCAAGAGGTAAAAAGCTTGGAAATATATCTAAATATGTAAGTCAAACTTGTATGGAATGTAAAATACCAGGGCTTCCTAATGCAGTGATGTTTCATGATTCATTTGTTCATGAATTAAAACCATTTATTTCAGAACATTTTTCAAGAATTTTATATATATGGGATTGGTTGGGCATGAATTTTTATCCAGATATTATTAAAAGAGAGAAACCAAAAATAGTTATTGAAGAAATGGCTGAACGCTTTCTAATGAATAAAAAACTTAATAATCCTGATGAAGTTCTTAATTTTAAAAAAAAGTAAAATAAGAATATAAAATCAAAGATTGCTATTTATTTTAAGAAATAAGAATGGATTACTTTTTAAAGCTTCAGTCTCCACTCCAATATGTATAACTGTTTTATTATTTACTGTTAGCTTCTTTAATTCAGATAATTCTGTGGAAAATATATTTCTTTTATGTTTTTTAGTGTTAAATAAAAGTGTTTTCCCATTTCGTATAACAACGGCAACTTTTTCCGGGTTTGTTATATTGAATATTATCTTATTATTTTTGTTCTTTTTTAGATCAAAGAATAGATCATATTTGTTTCCGTTTTTAACCCTAAAGATTTTTCTTTCTTTAATGTAAACAAAATTTTTTGAATTGTTAAAGAAACTGATATTTTTGTCTGAATATTTATTTTTATTAATGAGATGTACACGAGGGTAAAAGCAAAACATATAGGTTAAAGTAAAAAAAAGAATAAGGGAGATCACTTGTTTTTTTCTTTTTATGAAGGATAGCTTAAATGGTTTCAAATAAAAGATTAATAGACTCATTGTAATCAAGATTATCCATATATAATTGGCTATATGAATGTGTTTGGGGGAATTCAAGAAAGAGGGAAATAGAATCGATAAATTAATTGAATCACTTGAAAAAAAGTTTAGAATAGATGAAGAGCCTTGAGTTGTATATGAAAATACAGGCTGATATACAAATAAAGGATAATAGAACAGCCATATTAAAATAAAGATTGTAAAGCCTGTTATCATTTTTAAAATATATTTCGAGTTCTCCTTTGGAATAGAATATATATAATTGATTATAAAGACTATAAATATCCAGCTTACAAAAATCAGAGGCCTCCCTGCAGGAGCATAAGCGCCTCGTACTGTTGTAAATGCATGAAAAAGAATATATGATAGGGAAATCCATATTAAAATATTTTGATTTTTAACTCTTTTTTTGAAACTAAAGAATGTGAAAAAGAAAATAGGAGTATAAAACAACAAACCATCTCTCTGGTCAAAGAAATATGCTAACAAGGCTCTTATTCTTATTGAAATGGGGATCGCAAAATAGTTTTGTTTTGGAAAGATGTTAGCTGGATTAAAGGAACCATATAGAGTTTTGCAGTAAATCGTTAAAAGAATAAAACTAAGAGCTGGGAATATAAAAAAATGGATAAAATGTTTTATATTTTTTTCCTTCAATATCTTAAAAAGAATCACAACTCCTATAACAATAAGTGCGGGATAATATTTAACATGGAACCATGGAATAAGTGATAAAGAAAGACCTGATAAAAGATATTTTCTTTTGTTAGAGAATGCAAAAACAAACGCACTTATCATTAAAGTTGCAGCAGGTAATTCAGGGTAAAGGTGAATGGAATGGAATATTAAGGGAAAAATAGATATAAATAGTAACCAAAAGGCAGTTATATTTTTGCCAGGAAATTCTAATTTTAATAGATAGAAAAGGCTTAAAGCAAAAAATGCATTTATTATAGAAGCAGCTAATCTGAAGTATAACTGGGGTGGTATTATCCCGCCTATTAAATTAAACAGGAAGTAAAATGGGATTAACAAAAAAGATACTCCTGGCATATGATAAGAAAGGTGTTTACCTTTATGATTTATAGTATGAGTTTGAATATTTACTGGTAAATATTTGAAATAGGTTTTATTATTAATATTATTTTTTAGATCAAAGTCTCCATCTTCAATAATACTCTGTGTGATCATTATAAAGTGAGGCTCATCACCTGATAGGTGAATGTCTTGAAAATATAAGATAAATGAAGATAAAGAAAATAAGATGAATGAAATTAGAAAGATTGTTATTGGTTTTGAGTTTATAAGAGAGAGTTTAAATTTTTTGGATCCTTTTGTATATGCAATGTTTATTATGTATATTAGGAATAAAAAACAGAGCAACCTGATTTTAAAATCAGTTATTGATGAATAGTTAATAAGCAAAATTGGTGAAAATATAAATAAAATATAGGGACTGAATTTTTTATTCCTTTGGAATAAGAAAATATACTCAAAAATGATAATAATAAGGGAACATAATATAAATAAAAACAATCCTACTTTTCCAAAATATGATGTAGAAATAAGGGATATTAATCCTATAATTGTTATTATTTTATTTTGATTCAAAAAAGAGTTAAGTTTGTGCATATAATTAATTTCCTTATTACTTTATTATATCAAAAATATGGATATTTAGAAATATACTGAATACATGGTTATAATATTGTCAAACAATATTTTGTATGAGATAATCTCAATAATGAGAATTACGAATAGATCAATGATTTACAAGATTTTAATAGTAATAGGTTATTTATCATTTTATATAAATTTAAGAAATATAAATGTTTTACTTATTTTTTCAATACTAATATTTGTTGTTTTGGGTTTTGTTGATTTAAAATTTAAAAGATCATATCTTGAATTATTATTCCCATTTTCTTCAGGAATTTTATGTTTTTTAATGAAACAGTTTTATTGGGATAATTTTGATTTTTTAAACAGAGTTAATAATCTTTTATTTATTTCTTTGATATTCTCTTTGATGTTAGCAGTATTGAAACTTGGGTTTATAAAGAAAGTTTTGCTATTTTTTAATAAATTAAATCTTAAAAAAAGGTTAATTATTGTTTTTGTTTTAGCTGAGTTTTTATTTATTACTTCTTCATATATAATTGTTAAGAAAGGAGTAGTGTTAGGTGGTGATGAACCTCATTATCTTGTAATTGCTCAGTCAATAGCAAGAGATTTTGATTTAAATGTTTTTGATCAATATGCAAGAAATAAGTATAGAGAATTCATTAATGTAAGGTTGCATTCTCATGCAAAGGTAGGGAAAGGTTTTAAAAAATGGTATTCTTTTCATCTCCCAGGTGTTTCTTTTACACTTGTGCCTTTTTTCTTTTTTAAAATCCCAATTCCCTTGCTTTATTTTCTTATCCGCTTCTATATGGGCATTTTTGGAGCTTTATTATCTGTTTTAGTTTATCTCTTCTCTTTAAAGATATGGAAGAATTCGAAACTCTCTTTTTTTATTACAATTGTTTTTACTCTAACTTCTCCAATATTTTTTATGTCAATTCATATTTTTGCTGAGATTCAGGCTCTTTCACTTATATTATCCTCTCTATATATTTTATTGTTTTCAGAAAAAAAGAGTTATTTTAAAATATTATTAGCAGGTTTTTTACTTTCTATAACTATTTTTTGGGGTATGAAATATGCAATTTTTGTGTATGTTTTTTCTTTAGGTTTTCTTTTTTTCTTTATAAAAAAGAAAGAATATAAAAAGGCTTTTTTGTTTATTTTATTTCCAATCATTTTCCAATTGCTCTTTTTTTCTTATCTTTTCTATGCTTATGGGAATTTTTCACCGAATTCTATTTATTATGGGGTTATGAATGAGACTCAGAAAGAGGAACTTTTTAATGTTGTTTTAAAAAAAACACCATTAAAGATACGTGTTGAAACCCTTCTGGATTATTTTTTTGACCAGAGAGACGGGCTTCTACTGTATAATCCATTTTATTTATTTGCTTTTCCTGGATTGTTTATTGCATTAAGGAAATTTAGAATTTATTCCAGACATTTACTCATATCAGTAGCGAGTTTTATTTATATATTTTACCATGCATTTTCAACAATACGAGCAGGTTATTGCCCTCAGGCAAGGTATCTTGTCCCTGTATTATGGACTTTAATGTTGTTTTCTATTATATATTATCTTGAAACAGAGAACAGATTTTTAAAAAAAATATTTGTTTTTATTCCAATTTATTCAGTATTTGTAGTTATATATCAAGTTTTTAATCCTTTCACTTTGTATCAAACCACAACCCATGATTACTTATATAGGCCTGGTTTAATGTTTCAATATTGGAGCAATCTTTATTTGAGATTACCAAATTTCCTTCCCTCTTTTGCTAAAGTTAATTCAAATGAGAGATATATACCAAATCTGGTTTTTCTTTTTCTTTTTATTTTAATTGTGATTTTTTCATTAAAAAAGATAAAGAAAGAGAATTTAAAACCTTTGTTTCCAATTTCATTTTTATTCTTATTTGTGATTTTTTCTCTATTTCCTAGAGTGCCTTTATATAATCCAACTCTAGTTACAAAATCAGAAGCTATGTCTCATCTGATTTATAATGCTAATTTTTATCCCACAAGAAAGGATAGGATTGAATTTGAAATTACAGATAATGGATATTATAGATATACGATTTCAACAGTAAAAGAGGCTAAATATTTTGTTATTGAATTAAAAAAAGCAAAAGAAGATAAAACTAAGATTGAAATTTATAACTTTGATAGGAAGATGGACAATGTAGCAAGTTTGTTAGAAACACAAAAACTTTACATTAAGGATCATGAATTTAAAAAAATAAAAAATAAATTCTATTATCAGTTTACAGTTAATATAAAGGGTAAAAATTTAAAACAAGCTTTTTTACATTTACAATTATATCCATATAAAAAGAAAGGGTTAAGAAATGGCTGGAAATAGTTCAAAATCTTCAAATTAAAGTTGAAAAAAACCAGTTTTGCATACATATATATATGTTAGCAAATTCCATCATTATCGGCATTTTTACTGTTTTATGATGGTTCTGGAGCACATTATGAGTATATATGGTTTTACAGATTTTGCAATATTAAAAGAGATCGGCAAACGTTTAAAGCAAAAAAGGCTTGAGAAGAATATTTCACAAAAGGATCTGTCAAAGCTATCAGGCTTAAACAGATCAACAATTGTGGAAGTTGAAAAGGGGAAACCCTTTAGTATGCTGACTTTTATACAGATCCTCAGAGCATTAAAGGAACTTGATGAACTTGATTCAATATTACCTGAGCAGGGGATAAGTCCCCTTCAACTTGCAAAATTCAAAGGGAGGGCCAGGAAACGGGCATCAAAAAGTTATAAATAAAAAAGGAGTTGTAATTTGGAAACAGTATTATAGATTCCTGGCTTGCAAGAGAAGGAAGAATACCTGAAACTTTCAGTCCAATTGAAAGATTATGTTATACAGGGAAAAGGGATGAATTTACGTTAAAGGATCTTTATAAGGTTGGTGCTGATCAGCGTATAGATTCCTATAGATCCATTATTAAAGATATCACTGATGTTATTTCAACATAGCTGAAAATTGCAAAGGAACTTGATATAAAAAAATCCTATATTGATGAAATTAGAAGTGTTCACAGATTATCTATAGTAAAAAACCACTCGATCTCTTTCTTAATGTAATTTTTTTATTATAAAAATAATGGGGTTATCCACCCATTAGAAGTTAATTGTCAAATGTGTAGGCTTGACCCCAATTACTTGCTGTGTTTGAAGATGATTTTGTAAAGATATTTTACACTTTATTTTTTGAAAAGCCTTTAATATTGAGTGTTTAAGTTGTTTTTATGATATGTAAAGAAAATTTACACAATTTAGACTGAATTTTATAAATCCTCATTGTCAAATGCTTTAAAGCTTTTTATAGAATTGTTGTGTAAAGATATTTTACATATAAATGAAGATTGTATATATGAAAAAAAATTAAGAAAGGCTGGGAATCCTTGATATCAAATGACAAAGGTTTTTTTTAGAAAAGTTGGCATAAAAATTGCTATGCATTTAGTACAATAAAAAATTATAAAAAGGCGATATTACGAAAAATTTTATTAGGAGAAAAAAATGTCAATAACATTACTTTTTTCAAAAAAGAAAAGGAAGGAATTTACTTTTAATAGATTAGATGAACATTTAAAAAGGGCTAGGGAAATTCCTTTTGATTTAAAAAAGGGGAAATGTGTAATCTTCAGTGACGCACATAAATGGGACAGAGGGAAAAAAGATTATTTCAAGGCTAATGAAAGACTATATTTGAAATTGCTAGATTACTATTTAGGTAATAAATTTATACTGGTCCTAAATGGAGATATAGAAGAGGGACAGGGATCCAAATTAGAAACCGTTGTAAAAAAGTATCCAGATACATTCAAATCAGAAAATAAATTTAAGAATGCCGGTAAATATTACCGTATTTACGGCAACCATGATCACAGTTGGAAGGATGATCATGTTAGATGGAAGCTCTTGTATCAATACTTTGGCATTTTCGATGTAAGCCCAGCATACAGAATAGGAGAAAAAATTATAATTTTCCATGGCCATGAAGGCGATATTTGGTCTGATTATCTGCGTGGACTTGCAGGAATTGGGGTAAGGTTAGGAAAAAGGATCTTTGGTTCCAGAAAAAGAGCTGCAAAAAACTATAAAATAAGAAACATTAGGGAAAATTGGCTGTCTGAATGGGCTGAGAAAAAAGACATTCTCCTGATTGCAGGACATACTCACAGACCCATGTTTAAATCCATGTCTGTTGAAGAAAATTTCCAGGTTCTAAAAAATGTGTTAACTGGAACTAGGAGTTTTGAAGAGTACGATAATACGATAATTGTCCAAAAAAAGTTGTTCCCAAAAGATAAAGAGATTGAGATTAAGATAAGGGAAAAAGAACGGTATTACAATACAGGTGGATGTATGTTTTGCAAGGAAAAGGATAGAATAAGTCAAATCACCTGTATCGAGATTGCGGACAAGAAAATACGCCTTTTAAAATGGAAGTTGGAGAATGGAAATTTAAAGAAAGAGTGGAAAAAACTTTCAAATGATTTGAGCTGGATATTATAAATATATTAAAAATAATAGTAAATAAAGGAGAGATGAATGTCTGAAAATTTAAAAATAATTGATAACCATGTCCATGTTGCTGGTCCCGGCGATACCCAGCAAGGTTTATATTGGCACAGAAGGTTTGCCAAAGGAATAGGATTTAAAGGATTAAAATTCTTAAAAGGGTGGACATTTACCAGAGTAACTGATCAATTAATGATAAATGCACTTTTAAGGCAAACCAGGACGATGAAAGGTGTTGATTATGCAGTAATTCTTGCACTCGATAATGTTTATGAAGTTGACGGTACCTGCAGGGGGCCTGCCCTTGATAGTGATAAAAGGATATAGTACTCTTTTTGTAAGT
>JAUWQW010000093.1 GCA_030610885.1 Candidatus Aminicenantota bacterium
AATCATTGAACGAACTGTTATCTCACTTTGCCCTACACCCATAGTTTCTATGAGTATCACATCAAATCCTGCAGCTTCACACATAAGGATGGTCTCTCTACTCTTTCTTGTTACACCACCAAGAGTTCCCCCAGAAGGAGAAGGTCTGATAAAAGAGTTTTGATCACGAGAAAGTTTCTCCATTCTTGTCTTATCTCCAAGAATACTTCCCTTTGTTATAGAACTCGTTGGATCAACCGCAAGAACTGCAACTTTGTGTCCATGTTTAATAAGATAACAACCTAAAGTTTCAATAAGAGTACTCTTCCCAGCACCTGGTACTCCAGTTATTCCAACACGCAGGGATTTTCCAGTATAAGGTAATAATCCTTTTAAAACCTCTCTTGCCTTTTCATAATGTTCCGCAGAATTACTCTCAATTAGAGTAATTGTCCTTGCAAGAATTGTTTTATCAGCTTTTAAAACTCCTTCAACATACTCATTAACACTTAATTGAGCTCTCTTTTTATGAACCGGGGCTTTTTTGACTTTTGATGTTTTATCTAATTCTATACCCTTTTTTATGCTAACAGCAAACGCATCTCCTCCATTTTCAGGTACCCAATCAGGAGTATATTCTTTCTCATCATTCATAAAAACATTATAAATTATACCCTCTTGTTTGTAAATACTCAACAGTTAATACTTACCAGCCTCCTCCACCACCTCCGCCTCCGCCTCCTCCAGAGAATCCTCCTCCAGAAGAACCAGAAGAACCAGAAGAACTTCCCGGTGCAGATGATGGTATTGAACTTGAAAACCCTGACAAAAGCGCTCCTGTAAGTGCCCCAGCTGAAAAATGAGTGATAGATGAGCCATTATACCAGGTTGTTCTGTAACCTTCTCCTCCTATCATACTTGAGTCAAGAATATTCTCAAACTGCTTTGCCCATTGATTTTCAACCTCCAAAGCAATAGCAAAAGAAAGATATTTTTCAAAAAGCTCCGGTGTGTTTTTTCTTGATGAAATCATATTAAATCTTTTCATTCTATCTTTTTCTGCTACTGATAAATACAATTTGAAACCCTCGATTTTATCCATAATTCTCCTTCCAATCCTTGTAGGAGCTTTAAGCAATTGATAAAAGAGTGTATTGAGAAATATCACAGCAACAAGAAAAAATATAAAAAACAGAGAAGTTGATTTATTCAGTACATAAAGTCCAAAAAGTTCTCCTGCTAAAAAGGGAAGTGCAAAAAGCGTATTAGAAAGCGCCTGGCCAAAACTCTTCAATTTCCCTTTAAAAAAGAATTGCTTCCAGGAGCTTAAAACAGATGAAAAAAGAAAAAACACTCCACACGTCCACATTGAAAGCCATATTAACATAAAACTGGCTGTAGCTGATATTGGAGAGCTGAGTACAGTAATAACTATCCCTAATATTGATAAAATAATACCGGGTACAAAATACTTAATATTAGAAAGAAAATATTTCCCCTCAAAAGAAAACTTAAGGTTTTTTTTCAATTTTTTAACTGCTTTTTGAAAGATTGTATAATTTGTACTATCAAGTTTTATCTCATATTTAGTACTGAATAAACTTCTAAATATTTTCAACTCTTCAGCAGAGAGATATTTGTCAGGGTCTTTCTTGTCTGTTTTTTTTATAGAATAGTCATTCTCCTCCTCATTAATAGTTAGAAATCCTTTAACAGCAATATTGATTATTGAACATGTAAATATTTTTTTATCATATCCCATATTTATAATATACCTGACCCCTGCTGGAGAAAGATCTGTCGGAGGCTCGTATAAAGGTATTACAGGTCCTTTTCTGGGATCTTTCCCAACCCTGAACCACACAAAAATATAATAAAGAAAAACAATTATAAGAAAAAACAACCCTTTAATAATGACCTGATTATCTTTAAGTATATATTTCAAATTTGTTATTTTGTCAGGTCTGGTTATATAACCAATTCCCCAGGATACAGCAATACTTAGCCCTTCACCAGGTCCAAGTTCCCGATTTGTTGTAAAAAAAACATTACCATTTTCAATCCTTTTCACATTGTAATCACTACCTTTTGTACCATACTTACCAGTATAAGCTGCAATATTCAGGATATGTTTTTTAGCATCTTTAGGGAGTATAATTGTTGCTGAAACTCTTTCAATCGGGAAAACCCAAAAATTTCCTGTAATATTATAATAGAGCTCATCAAAATCATCAAAAAATCCAAGCTGTCTGTTTGTCTTGTATGTTATCTCATAAGTATAAGTTCCCGGACGTAAAAATAGATTTTTAGAACCAATATAAACCCTTTTCCCATTCCCAATGTTTTCAATATGATATGGCTCAGAAAAACCATCCTTTTTTACTGAGATCACATCAAAATCAACATTCCATTTTAAGCCTTTGTTCATATATTTGGTTGGGAAATCCCTATAAATGCCTCTCTTTATCCTTCTTACCTGGCTAACAACTTTGATAACCTCTTTAACAACAAGAGAAGAATCCTCATTTACAGTAACATAAGAATCAAAGCTGATTATTCTTTCTCCTCTATAAGCAAAAAGAGAAATAGAAAAGAGAATACCACTCAATATAAAAAATAATTTTTTCATATAAAACCTCTCATTAATTTAAATTAACCTTTGGTACAATTCCATCCTTTATAGATTCTAAGTCAAAAAATTCTCTTTCTTTGAATTTAAACATATTTGCAACTATTAAAGATGGGAAAGATTTAACAAAAATATTGTTATCCCTTACTGTACCATTGAAATATCTCCTTGAATACTGTATCTGATCTTCAATATCTATAAGCTCTTCTTGCAATTTGAGGAAATTTTTATTTGCTTTTAAATCAGGATAATTTTCAACAACAGCAAATATCTTTAACATAGAATTACTAAGAATCTTTTCCTTATTGTTTCTTTCATGAATATGAGAAGAATTCATAGCTCTTTTGCGAGATTCTGTTACATTTTCAAATAAATTCTTCTCATGCCTGGCATATGCTTTAACTGTATCAACAAGGTTTGGTACTAAATTACAGCGTCTTTTAAGCTGAACTTCAATTCCACTCCATGCTTCTTCTACCATGTTTCTTAATCTAATAAATTTATTATAAATTATGAAAAAATAGAAAAGCACAAAAATTATAATAATCAATGCAATCACCATTTAAATTTCCTTATAAATATCAATTTTATTATAAAAAATTAGAGAAAAATAAACAAATAAAAATTATATTTTGATTTTAACTTAAAACCTGTACTTTAAATTTTAAGAGAGGAGTATGAAATTTTCCTGATAATTAGCTAAAATAACATAAAATAGTGAATATGCCTCCATTATATGTGTTATAATTGGTAAGAGGAATAAGTAAAAAAATCAGACAAGACAGGAGGAATCAAAAATGAAAGATAAAATAAAAATTGGGGTCATCATATGCGACCGCTACAGAATGTGCGCTGGAGGCAAATGTTTAAGAGCTCTTAAAAACAGAGAGGGTGCATTTAGCATTTACAAGGATAAAGAAGTAGAATTGGTTGGTTTTACTACATGTGGCAGTTGTCCTGGCGGAAACGTTGAATATGCTCCAGAGGAAATGAAGAAAAATGGAGTGCAGGTCATTCACCTTGCAACTGGATTGGTTGTAGGATATCCTCCATGTCCACGTATAATTTATTTTCGAGATTTTATAAAAGTACGATATGGTATAAAGGTAATTATTGGCACACACCCAATACCACAGAAATACTATAATACACATATGATACTAAAGACATGGGAGTCTCCAGAATGGAAAGAAATCATTCAGCCAACTTTAGCGGATGAAAAAACCCGTTTATCTTATGATTGATAATGGTGTTTTTTTTAAAAGCTTTATCTTATATCTCTCCCTTGAATATTCTTAGCTACGAATTTGAAGGCTTTTCCAGGCCGTATCCCTGTTCTTCACTGGCTTTCTTCAGCCATATAGCAAGAAATATTGAAATAACTCCAAGGATTACAAGCATAAAAATCGGAATTGTATAATTATAAATGGGTAATTCACCTGCTTTTCTGAGTTGTTCTATTTTTTCACTTATTTGTATATTTGAAAGACCCTGGGCTTCCAAACCGCTTCTAATGCTATGGAGTTTTGCTACAACTTTTGGGTTTACCCAATCAAGAACAGTTCCAATACCTTTAAAGAATATTCCAAGTCCCCAGTTCTGGATAGTAAACATTGCAGCATATGCTGTGCCCAACCTTTTCGCTGGGGCAATTTTAGCTACAGATGGCCACATTGCAGCAGGAACAAGAGAAAAGGCAATTCCAAGAGAAAAGAGCCCAAAATAGCAGAGCAGTAAACTGTTTAAAACCGATAAAGATATATGTGCAAATATTAAAAGCAAAGCTCCGAGCATCATAATTGATGCTGCTTTTCCCTTTTTATCAATAAATCTTCCAAAAATCGGTGTAAAAAGTATTGTTCCCATTGGAATCAGACTTGCAGCTTTTGGGCCATTTTTTATCCATACTGCGAGTACATCTTTAAGTAAATAGATAAAACAGAGAAAAAGAGCAAATGTGATAATAAGTGCTGCTATTTTCTTGAATTTATTCTTTATATTTGCTGGAATCATTGGAAATGCAACACCAAATAAAAAGAGTCCTATAAATATTGAAGCATTACCCAAAGTAGCACTACCAAAAAGCACTATCTGTGAAGCAGATTTAGGTAATTCATAAGAAAATCCGAATTTATTCACCAATAGGTCAGGGGCATACTGCATAAATGGAAATACAGCCGAGTAAAAAGCCACACAAAGACCTGCTATTAGTAAGAATGATTTATTAGTAACAAGTTTTAAAAGGTCTGAAATTTTAAATTGATCTTCTTCAGACTTTTTTGTTTTTAGCTGCTTATCAATTTTAACATCAAATATTAAATAAATAATATACAAAATAGCTCCAATAGCAATTAAGGTAGCAGCAAATGTAATTGCAGTTGGAACATTTTTATTCGCTATATCAGGGGATATTGCTGTGCCCAAAGCTGAACCCAATCTTCCTATTCCCATGTTTATAGCCATTGCCAGAGCAAGCTCATATCCCATAAACCATTTAACAATTGTTCTTGTTACAAGTACACATGTTGTTTCAAGCCCCACTCCGAAAACTATTCTACCAATAATCATAATTGTTAATCTTGTTGAAGGATCACTTGAAAACACATCAGCTGCTCCTAAAGCACTGATAATCCCTCCCAAAGTAGCAACCGAACCAAAGATAATCGCAGCAAGACGTATTCCCCACTTGTCAAGTATTATGCCTCCAATTATTATCATACCAAACATATTTGCGATAGTGGTTAAACCAATCATTGTACCGAATTGGCTTGAAGTCATATTGAACTGACTTTCCATTAATGGTTTCAGCCCTGAGTAAAAATCCTGGAACCAATAGGTTGCAAACATCAGTGCACTGACAAGAACCAGTATAAACCAGCGCATAGGTGCTACATCTCTCAAAGTTTTTTTAATAGTTTCTGTCATGAAATATCCTTATATTTTAATTTTTTTTTATATGCTTTGATTTGATATAAATAATATGAGATCAAATGGTTTGAATGCATAGGAAATTATATATAAAAATAAAATAATTGTAAACATTTGAGATAGGATAATTAACAAAATATCTTTTATATTTCAGTTACAAGTACAGAAAACTTCACTCCCTTATCTTTCCCATCACTATAGGCTAACATCTCACCTTTGATATCTTCCATTGCTAAAGCACTTGTATGAAGACCAAAACCTTTACTGTTTTTTTTAGTAGTAAATCCATAAGAAAATATCTTATCAAGATTTTCTTTTTCTATACCAATTCCATTGTCAATTATTTCAATTATCTGGCATTCTTTTCCCTTATCCTCAAATATATTTATTGTAATTACTCTATTCTCATCTTTTTTTATTTCCAGAGATTCTTTAGCATTTTTCAAGATATTAACTAAAACCTGCATTAATTTTGCTTTCTCTGTCAAAATGGGTGTGACTTCCTTATAATTTTTATTTACTTTAATCTTATATTTATTAAATGAATCCTGATACATTTTAATGATATCATTCATTATTTGTACTAATGATATCCTTTCTTTTATTCCTGAAACTCCAGCATAATTTTGCTGTACACTAATAATTCCTTCAATGTGGTTTATTCCATTATATAGATTTGAAAGCTCATTTATACATGCATTTTGTTCATCTTTTAAAGCTCTCCCAACCTTTATAAGATAATCTGGAAGCATCTTACCCTTATCATCTGAAGTTATATAATCAGTTAGATCAGTTTTATGTTGTTTTATAAGGTCAAGAGATTTTTGCAGGTTGTTTATTCTTGATCCTTCAATTTTCTCTTTAAGAATCTGAGAAGATACTTTTACACTATTAAGTACATTACCAACATTATGAAGGATACTGCTTGCAATTTCTGCCATTCCTGTTCTATGTGAAATATCAACTAATGTTTTTTGAGTCTCTCGCAATTGGTTTAAAGTTTGAGACAGTTGGTTTTTTTGTTTCAAAATCTGGGAGTTTTTTTCGAATAGAATTTCGTTAGCTTTCTTTTTGGTCCTATAGCGACTATAAATCACTAATATTAAAATTAAAATTAATCCTGAAATGACAATTAAATAATTACGAAAATTTATCTGGTGAATTATTTCAAGCTTTTTTATATCATTGTCTTTTTGAAGCACTTCGATTTTTCTCTCTTTCTTTTCTGTTTCATATTTAGTTTGCATTTCAGCAACTTTTTCACTGCTTTCCTTTGTAAAAATACTATCCTTAGCTTTGGAATAGAGCTTGTAATATTCAAGTGATTTTTGGTAATTGGCTTTTACAGAATATAATTCAGCAAAAGTCTCATAGCAATCTTTTATTAAATCTTTTGTACCAATTTCTTTAGCTAATTTTAATCCCTGCTCAAGATATAAAAGGGCTTTTTTATATTTTTTAAGTTTTAAGTAAATTTCTCCTGTATTTTTTAAAGAAATTGCAATACCATTCTTATTTCCAATCTCTTCAAATATTTTTAATGATTTTAGGTTATATTCTAAAGCCTTATCGTATTTAACTGAATCCTTATAAATAACACTTATATTGTTTAAAAGAGAGGCAACACCGTTTTTATTTCCAATCTCCTCATACAATTTCAATGATCTTAAATAATATTCTAAAGCCTTATTATAATTTTTTAATTTATGATAGATAATTCCGATATTATTTAAAGAATAAACAATACTTTTTTTATCTCCAATCTCTTCGTTTATTTCCAATGATTTCAGATAATATTCCAATGCCTTATCGTAATCGTTCAAATACCAATAAACAGTCCCAATGTAATTCACAGATACAGAAATGCCTTGTTTATTTCCCATTTCCTCATTTATTTTCAATGACTTCAGAAAATATCCCAATGCTCTATCATAATTACTCATTTTACAATGTACATTTCCAATGTAGTTAAAAGAAAGGGCAATACTATTTTTATCTCCCATCTCTTCATTTATTCTCAAATATTTCAGATAATATTCTAATGCTTTGTCATAATTGCTTAAATAAGTATATCCTGAGCCAATATTGGATAAAGATTTTGCTTCACCCTTTTTATAATCTATTTTTTTTGATAATTCTAATGCTCGTTTCCCGTATTCCACAATTTTTTCAGCTGATATACTCTTGTATTTTTCTGCCAATTCATTTAAAACATCAACTTTCTCGTTTCCTGTTACTGAAGAGTTAGATAATTTCCTTTCTAAACTTTTAATATCATTCTGAGAGAATAGATTGATATTCAAAATAAAAATAAGAAATAATAGACATATATACTTTTTCATATAAATTCCTTATAAAAGTATTTTCCCCAAAATCTGGTTTTTTTTCAACCACAGGAATATATTAATATAAATATTCTATTAAATCAATTATAACAGAGTTTAATTGTCATTTTACAGTCTCCAATTTTTTACTTAGATTTAGCTTATTGACAAAAAATTAAATAAGAGAGATAATCCCAAACTAATGTCAATAACTGTAAAAAGAAACTCAAATCATTTTCGACCTGATTTTACAAGAGTAATTGCACGATTTTTTATGCCTGGCCAACTTGACAGAGCAGAATCTATAATTAGAAAAGTTATAAATTTACCAGATGAAAGTGTTCTACTGACAC
Source organism: Candidatus Aminicenantota bacterium (assembly GCA_030610885.1). Taxonomy (GTDB): domain Bacteria; phylum Acidobacteriota; class Aminicenantia; order UBA2199; family UBA2199; genus JAUWNT01. The sequence continues at coordinate 8,214 of JAUWQW010000093.1, forward strand.
TTAATCAAGTACTAAGAAACTTTTCCAAGCGGCATCGCAATATTTCAAAAACATTTGAAAAACATTTCAATAAGATAAAGTATGCATTTGATAAAATAAATATTACCCCAAAATCCCTTTCTCCTGAGAGAAAACTACTAATCGGATCTTACTTTACAATGGAATATTCTATTGAGTCTGCTGCTTTTTTTAATCCATCGATCGTTGAGCATCCGGATCAGTCTGGCTTAGAGGAAGGCCAAAAGAGAGTAATAGCTAGTTTCCGTGCAACAGGCGAAGGACATATCTCTTCGATAGTATTCAGATGTGGAATAATTGATAAAAACAATAAACTTAATTTCGAAGCACCGGGTAAATTGGTTGATCTGCCAGAGGTTGTAAAGCGCCATGTTTATAACAAAAAAAGCTTTATAAAAAAACTTGAAGAAATGAATATTAAAAAAGATATTGTTGGAATTGTTATGGACAAATTGGGCGATACTTTTATCTATGGTGAGCTTCAGGCAAGTATTGAAAAAACAATAAAATAAACTAAGATAAGCTATTCAAAAAAAAAAGTAATTCAAGCAATAAATTGGTTGGCAAATTCCCATTATGAGATAACCTTTTCACTTGATACAGCAATTTCAGAACGAGTGCTTTTCCC
>JAUWQW010000111.1 GCA_030610885.1 Candidatus Aminicenantota bacterium
CCTCCTTTACCTCCCTCCGGACATTCAGGATCACACTCATCTGGTGGACAATAGTCTTTACAAGGTATACAAATCTTTTTACATTCACAATCGTCTCCTGGTGGATTTTTACCATCATTCGAATCAGCATGGCCTGTTGGAGCATCGTTAAAGAGCTTTAAAGAGCAATCTTCTGCAACTCCTTCATGCTCCCATTTCTCAAGATAACTGGTATGGATGTGATCATATAAAGGATTGTGTCTAAGTTTATATAAAGTAAAATGAATAAGTTCATGCAACATAAGCCCATCTAAACTGTATTCCTTATTCTTTCCAATTCTTTTATTCCATATTCCATGAAAAATAATTTTTCCTGAATAAAAACCCGCAAGGGACCCATTGTCTGTGTATTGGCCATTTTCGTAGATATTATTTGAAGTTAATGAAACACAAGATTTACAACAAATTTCATCACTTAAATATACGGTGCTTGGATAAAAAACAATTGGAATAGTTTTTACATTTTTTAACCAATCTAGAACCTCTTGCATGCATCTAGGAAGATTGGGTGAAAACCTATTTCTCCAAATATTATCTAAGGCATCTTGATAGTTTTCTTTAATTATTTTTTTTATTACATCTAGAGAGTCTCCCTCACATGCTTCCAAACCTTCCTCATAAAATTGAACTACAACTTTTCGACCTAATGGAGTTCTGTCTGCACCTTCTACAATATTTAAAAATAATATTAAAATTAATAAAAAAGTTAATGAAATGGCAGTTGGTTTTTTTTTCATTGGCATAATTCCTTAATTTCAAAAATTAATATTTATTTGTTTACTAATGTTCTTTTCAATTTCTATTGTTATGCTTTTAGAATGATAATTACGATTTTCATCTAAATATGAATATAATATTTTATATAAGCCTGGTATGATATTCTTAAATATGTAATTTCCTTCAGTATTTGATATTGAGTAAGATGAAATAATAATATCTGTATTCATTTTATATATAGTAACACCTCCTACTAAATTTTTAATTGGCTCGCCATTTCTACTAATAATTCCATATACACCGGTTTTATCCGTTTCATCAAATGTATGGTTAACTACGGTTGTTTCTCCTTTACTTATATCTATAAGTTTTCTAAATATTGGGAAACCCTCCACTTCAATAGTAATTTTATATTTATCACCGGGTGTTAAACTACCAACCAGAAAATTCCCATTCTCATCCGTACAAGCACATTCAGCATACATACTTTCATGTCTTCTTTTTACAACATTGTATACATGAACCATTAACTCCTTTAAACCAGATTCACCACTAATTTCCCTTTTCAAAATCCTTCCTTTTACCTTCCCGCCTTTTTTCAATTCTATCACAAAATGTTTGATTTGACCCTCTTTCAGGTTAGTAATTTTTATAGATGATGAAAGGTTTCTTCTTCCCATAATAATATATCTAGGAGGTGAAATTAGATAATCTTCATGCTCACACATCACAAAATATCTATCCTTATTTAAATCATCAAAAAGAAATAACCCGTCAGTATCCGTCTTTGTTTTCTTAAAATATTTCCGCCCCATACTCTTCTCACGATACACAAATAGATAAACTGTCACATTTCTAATTGGTTGCAATGTATCTTTGTCAATAACTGTTCCCTCAACTCTACTTGTGATTAATGAATATAAACTCAATTGAAATAAACTTAAAACAAAAACAACTAAAATTAATAATTTAATTCCTCTCATTTTTAACCCCCTTTTTCTTGAATTAATATAAATAATTTCCATTTTTAAAATCTAAATTATTTTAAAGTTACTCTCTCTTTAACAGATAGAAGAAATTTTTTCAAGTTTTTTAAAAAATAATTTTTTTTATTCATATATTAGTTTTTATTTTACATTTTTCATTGTTAATTTTGCAATTTGCATTTTTCATTTTGCATTTTAACTTTATACTCTCTGATCCTCCCTCCAACCATAGACTTTGAGAGATTCCCCCTCTGGAATTGGAACCACATTTTCTACATGACTCCCATATTGCTGTGCAAATACTATAATAGTACCACCAGCATTTACATACTGTTCAAGAACATGCTTTAAAGTAGTATCATTTTCTACTGAAAATAATGCGCCTGTAGGAATAATTAAAAAATCTGGTTTAATACTACCACCAATATCTACAAAACAAATATTATTACAATACTTTTTTAATAATTTTTCTGCTAATCTACTGTTTACAGTATCAAGAATATACAAACTCCCTATTCCTTCGTAATTTAATATTCCTTTAGAAAAACTACTATAAGAATATCGCTCATCTGCATTATCATTCCCAGGAGAACCCGGTTCAGGAGGAGGAGGCTCACAAATGTCATCAGCAGCTATAAGAGAATAACTCATAAAAACAAAAACACTCATTAAAAAAATATTTAAGAAAAATCTCTTTCTCATTTTTCACCTCTCAAATAAATATCCCAAATTAATTATGAAAGCTCCCAAAATAAAAATCATTTTTCATTATAATAATTTTAATCACCGGAAGGTAATCCTCAAGGTATACCTCCTCCGCGTAATTCAAGATTATGCTTAATCCTATAAAATGAATAGTCAATTTTATTTTTTTTCCTTTTGACAATATTAAATATAATATCATCGATTTCAATTTGAAAATTATTAATTTCTTCACCTTCAAGTATTAAATTTAATTGATTATTATGAGATATCGCTTCAAAAGATTGTTGTGTCTTGTAGACTGTCGCCATCATAGTAGATGATGAATATAACAAAGGCTTTTTGTTTTTAGGAATTTTAATAATAAATTTCGGGTGATAATCGGTTAAAATATAATCAAACCATGGAAATCTTCTAAACTCCCTGTTTCCTCTGCTGTAGGAGATTCTTTTTAAATAAGTATTACAAAAAAACCATTTAAATCTCACCTGACGAGTCTGACCCAGTATCATACGACCTTTTACCATAACATCAAGCACTTGAGGCTCAAAACTTAAGCAACTAGTATAATTCTTAAATTTGCCCTTGAATAAATTTACTTTTATTTTATCTTCAATATCAATTGCATACTCAAATTTGTGCTTGAATAAATTTGTTTTCATTTTTTCTTTATATACCTTTTCCGTTTTAGCCTTTTCCTTATCTAAATCAATTGCTGGAGGGCTAATATCCCAATAGCCATCAATCTCTTTTTCTCTTAATTTAAGGTTCTTTAAATCTGGATTAAAGATTTTTTCTTTTATGGGAACAAATGGAATTCTTTGAATATCTATATCCCTCTCTACTCTGAGGAATATTTCAATCTTTTCCTTTGTGACAAATCTTATTTCTTCATATTCTTTATTGGTAATCGGATTAAAACTGGGGGTAAAAATTTTTAAATAGGGATTTTTAATTATAACTCTAATGATTTCTAGTTTACATCCACATCCCTTATTTATATTTCCCTGAGGCAAATTTATATGTAAATCCGGCAATCTGACCGGGAAAAAATAGTTTTCTGGTATTAAAAATTCATGAAATTCAAAAGTTCTATATTTTTCTTTCCTATATTTCTCTTGACCCCAGTGATAGGAATATTCTCCTTTCATAACTTTACAAAATTTTGTTTTTATCTCTTTATTGTTTTCCTTTAATGTTATTTCCGCATCATAACCAACCTGAACTTTATAACTAAAGACGGGTTTCTGCTCCTTTACAGGTTTTTTTATAATCAATTTCTTCATAATATCATCTATACCAAGGTGTGTTTCCAGAACCCAGGGATCTAAACTCATCTTTTCTATATCCTCGGGATATCTTCCTAAATAAAGTAAAATCTTATTTTTATTGAAAAATGTAACCACAATGGGCAGTCGTATTGAATTATCACCTTTGGGTTGATATATTTTCTCAGGGTATTGGACTGAAAATATTTTCAGCTTTGTTGCTTTTTTAAAAGCTGAAATATCCTCAACAAAAAACATAAATAAAATAAAAATTAAGAGGTAAGATTTAAGTTTCATTCTAAAATCCTTATTTTTTTGAATTTTGTACACAATCATCATAAAACTTATCTTCCAATCCATCGTGGGGATCTTTAGGATCACCCCATAATTTGGAATGATCATTCTTTGCCCAATCCTCTGATTTTATATATTCTATTATTGGTTTTACTGCGGCAATAATTGCTTCTTTTTTAACTATGTAATCATTACATTCTGGGTTAAATAAACAAGTTTTAGTAAAATCTGTTTTACAGAAATCAATTTTATTAACTTTTTCTATTAGGGATGTATGAAAAGAATTACAATGGTATCTCTCATGGTATTGAATACTTTTAAAAAGACAATCGCAATGCTTGTTTTTAAATTTATCACATAATTCAGTTTTATTCCAATATAGTGTCTCGACAAATATAGATAACCTCACTTCTCCAATATTTATAAAACATCCGCAAACCGGTTCAGGGCAACAATACCCGTAAGCCCCACTAACACCAAATTTAAAAGCTACTTCCCCACAAAATCCAAACGATCCTATTTTTACCCTTCTTGTATTATTCTCGTCTAAGTAGTCTTCTCCTAATCCTTTATATCCTTTTGGTTTTTCTGATACTTTATGATTAACCTTTACTTTAATTGATTTTATATCAAAAAATTTGTCTTTGCACTCCTCCCCAGGACAAGATATTTTTTTATCTATTATTATTTCTTCGCTTTCCCCTCCTATCTCCGTCTGACATATGCTTGGAAAAGATTGCCCATTTTTATCATTGGAAGCAGTCAGGTTTTGTATTTTATTATTTTCTATATTAACTATATTACATATTAATTTCATAAAATCATAATCCCCTAATCTCTTTATGGATTTATTAGTAAAAGAATTATTTTCATACATTGAAGTAAAAAATAGATCAATTTTAAAATTTCTATTTCTTAATACTGAAAATTCATTCATTATTTTAAATTCTGAACTTGGTTCAAAAGTTTCAGTATTCAAATATTCTTCAATAATAACAGAAAATCCAATGTGTACCATATTGGTTTGATCTTCTGTATATTCCAATCCTAATAAATACTTCCCAGGATCAATATCATAAAAAATACAATGAGTCTTGTTTTCTTCTATTTTAATTATTCTTATTATATTTTCATTATTCTCAGATTCACCTGAAATAACAATTTGCTTAATCTTAATCTTTTTGTTGAAATTATCATCATATGCTAAAGAGACTTCAATTCTAGGCTTTATATGAAATTGAGAATATACTATGCTTGTAAAAACCAAAATTAATAAAATAAATAACTTAATTCCTTTCATTTTTAACCCCCCATTTTAATGATTTCATATAAAAAACTTCCTTTTTTAAAATCTAAAAACATATTTATATTTAAATTATTTTTAAAGTTACTTTTTACTTAACACATAAAAAAAACATTTACAACCTTTTTAAAAAAATAATTTTTTTTCTTCATATATTAGTTTTTATTTTTATGTTCTTTAAATTTTCACTCTTTTACCCTTCTACTCTCTAATCATTGAAAATTGTAAAATGAAAAATACCCAATGCAAAATAAAACTCCTTTATTATTTCCAATAAATTACCTCTTTTCATTTTTATTTTTCCTGGCAGTTACAACTGATTTTCCAATAATCTTTAATAATTCCTCTAACTCAACTTTTAATTCTTTAAACTTCTGAACATCAACCATTCTTAACTTTATCAATAATCTTATCCAATAAAATGACTCTCGCAATTCTTTTAAAACAATCTGCATTTTATGAATAAAATCAGACCTGCTCTCTGCTCCCCTTGCTTCCTCATAATTTGCTCCTGCAGATGTAGATGACCTTATTAGTTGTAATCCAATATGCTTTTCTGAAGGACTTCTATTTAATTTAATACAATATCTAACAATTCCTGCTGAAAAATCAAGCAATCTATCAGATAAATTTCCTGTGTTCATTTTCATACAAACAATATCCTATTTTTGTTTATTATATTTATTTTTGCATTAACAATTTGCATTTTTCACTTTGCAATTTGCATTTTTCATTTTGCATTTTAACTTGATACCCTCTGATCCTGCCGCCAACCATAGACTTTAAGAGATTCCCCCTCTGGAATTGGAACCACATTTTCTACATGTGAACCATATTGCTGACAAAATACTATAATGGTACCACCTAAACTTACATATTTTTCTAAAATTGCCTTAAATGTTGAATCCTGCTCTTTAGCAAACAATCCTCCTGAAGGAATAACTAAAAATGGTGTGGCTTCAAGTAACTGTTCAGCTGCATTATCTCCATCAAACTTTAAACCTCCATACAACTTCAAGGCATCTTGCCAGTAACCATCAGTAAAAATCACTGCTTCAGGAGCAAGGTTGTATTCTCTGACAATACCTTCACTGAAACTGTACCTGTCATCAGCATTATCACCCCCAGGACCATGTCCTCCTCCTTTACCTCCCTCCGGA
>JAUWQW010000010.1 GCA_030610885.1 Candidatus Aminicenantota bacterium
ATTCATATTATGAATATGGTTTAATTAAAGGGATAATAATTGAAAAAGAGGATATTCCAATTAATAGTAAATATTTAATAAAAATCAATTTGGAACATGGTTTAAGAACAAGTTTTCGTAAAAAGGTAGAATATTATGAAGGGATGAAAGGAGAAGCGGAGATAATGATAAAGGATACAAGGCTTTTTGACAGGATAATAAAAAAGTTTAAGCGAAATTAAAGCTTTTTATATAGATTTTTTTGTGCGTCAATAATCTATACTTTGTATAGATTCTTAAATGAGGCAATAGGAAAAACATTAATTAATTTATAGGATTTCAAACCAGTGGATTTTTTTTATTTGATTGAGGGCTATTGTTTTAAGAATTCTTCTTGCATATATTTTCTGAATATTTCAGGCAACGGTGAATATGATGTAATAAGGTTTCCATATATTGGGTGATGAAATTTGATAGAATATGCATGAAGAGCCAGACGTTTAAAGCTTTTTGGGTTTCCATAAATCTTATCTCCTAATATAGGATTACCTGAGAATGAGAAGTGGACTCGAATCTGATGAGTTCTACCTGTATGAGGAAAAACTTTTACAAAAGAGAAATTCTCAAATTCATATATTACCGAATATTCAGTTACTGAATCTCTGCTATTTTCAATATTTTCATTTTGATATACTTTGAATCTATTTCTTTTCCTATGATCTCTTGCAATTGGAGCATTTATAGTACCATTTTTAAATCTCATTTTACCTGACACTAATGCGAAATAGCTTTTTTTTATTTCTCTTTTTTTAAATTTTTTCTGCATTTGCTTCATAGTGATCTCGTCTTTTGCTAAAAGGAGAATTCCTGATGTGTCCTTATCAATCCTATGAATAATCCCTGGGCGTTCCTTATTTTTTATACTATTTATCTCAGGGTAATAATATCTAAAAACATCTAATATTGTTTCTTTATATATACCAGCTCCAGGATGGACTGATATACCCGAAGGTTTGTCAATTATTAGTAAGTAATTATCTTCAAAGAGTTTTTTTAATTTAAAAGAAGGGGAGCAACTTTTTTTTTCGATTTCAGGTAATTCAATTTCAACAACATCTCCAATTTGGATTCCTTTATTTTTTTTATCTGTAATATTATTATTTAGTTTAACTTTGTTGTTTTTTATTAGTTTTTCTATTTTTGATCTTGATATATCCTTAATAGATTCATTAATAAAAATGTCTATTCTTGAATATGGTATCTTTGCTTTAATTATTGTATTTTTTGTCACTTTTTTTTTTGAATTTAAAATATAGAATAAAGGAGAAGATGATTCCAATAATACTTATAAATTGTGGAATAGAAAGGCTTGTAAATGCATGACTAACTCCTCCAAAAATATATCCTCTATCTAAGTCGCCTCTGAAATATTCTACAAAGAATCTTATAATGGAATAATTAAAAATATACATAACAAAGATTTGCCCTTCAAATTTTTTCTTTTTAAATGCAAATAAAAGAATTATAAAATTTAGAAGATTTAATGCTGCTTCCATTAGTTGAGTGGGATATATTGAAATATTTATTGGAACTCCTGTATGGTTATGTGCAAAAGTGTTTTTAAATATAACCCCAATTATTGAATCTCCTGCTGGCCTTCCAAAACAGCATCCCGCAAAAAAACAACCAAGCCTTCCAAAAAAATGGCCTAATGCAATTGAAGGTCCACTAATGTCTAATATAGCCTTGTAATTAAGCTTATGTTTTCTTATATACCAGAAAGCAAAAAATAATCCGAAAATTAAGCCTCCATAAAAGGTGCCCCCAGAAGTTAATAGGTATTTTATTTCGGATGTGTATTTTAAGTAATATTTGATTTCAAGTAAAAATAAGGATAATTTTGCACCTATAAGTGCTATCAAAATTGAATAGAATATTAAGTCAGATATTTTTCTTTTATCCAGATGTTCTCTTTTTATAAGTTTTAAACTCAACATAAATCCAGATAAAATTCCTAATGCAAAAAAGAAACCATAAGTATATATTGTTATTGGACCTATTTTTATTAAGATTGGGTGCATTTTTCCTCCAGAATTCCTTTAATTTTGTTGAGATTTATTGCCTTTCCATATTGAGATCGCAAGAATGATCACTCCAATAGTAATAAAACTATCTGCAATATTAAAAGTTGGCCAATGATAATCTTTTATATAAAAATCAAGGAAATCTACAACAAAACCTTGATGAATTCTATCTGTTATATTTCCTATTGCTCCTCCAATAATAAATGAAAGAGATAAAAGTTCCAATTTGTGTTTAGGGTTTACTTTTAAAAAGAAGAAAATAAGGATCAAGACTGCAATTGTTGAGGTAAGTGTTATTATTTTAGGAATTATTGAGTTTGAATGATTATGAAAAAGACCCCATATCGCACCTGAATTTTTAGCATAGAAAATTTGGAAGAATCCCTTGAAGATATTGATGCTGTCATAAACATCAAACTTTGTTTTAATGATAAATTTTGAAATTTGGTCAAGAAATATTATTATTCCTATAATTAAAAAATAATTTTTTTTATTCTGCAGGATCAAAATCTAACTCCTCAATTTTTGCAGAACATCTTGGGCAGAGCTCAGGCAATTTGTTTTTACTTGTATCATCTAAGAACCAGTTCCAGCACCTTGGACATTTTTTCCCCTTAGATTTCTGGATCAAGATTTTCTCTTTTTCAGATTTTTTTAAATTAATTTTTGAGACAACCAGTATTACTTTAAATATTTCAGCATTAGCTAGAACAATGTTGTAATTTTCAATAGCTAAATCCAAATTTATTTCTGCTTCAAGTGAGTCTCCTATGATTTTAGCATCTCTTGCACTTTCTATTTCTTTTAGAATTTTATCTCTGAGTTTTATAATTTTATTCCACTTATCACTATCTATCATATTTATGTATTTTTTTTCAATTTTGGGAAATAGGTTTAGATGAACTGAGTTTTCTTTCCCTTTAAAATCGGGCATATTTTCCCATACCTCTTCTGTTGTGAAGGAAAGTATTGGCGCCATGAGTAAGATAGTCTCTTTTAATAATTTAAAAATCACAGTTTGTGTTGATCGCCTATTTTTGGAATTGGGTGAATTACAATAAAGGTTATCTTTTATAATATGTAGATAAAAGGAGCTTAAGTCAATTGTAAAAAAATTTGAAATTGTGTGATAAATTATATGGTATTCATAATTAGCATATGCTTCAAATATTTTTTGCTTTAGTTTCTGAAGCTTGAAAAGTATAAACAGATCAATTTCTCTTAATTGTTCATCATGTATGGAATCTTTTCCCGGATTAAAATCATATATATTTCCAAGCATGAATTTCCAGGTATTTCTTATTTTTCTATAGCTTTCAATTACTCTTGAAAGTATCTCTTTACCCAGTCTTACATCCTCTTTATAATTAACCATTGCAACCCATAATCTGAGTATTTCAGCACCTTGTTCTTCTATTATGCTCTGGGGTTCTATTATATTTCCAAGAGATTTTGACATTGCTTTTCCATGTTCATCAAGAGCCCAGCCATGTGTGATAATTGTTTTGTATGGAGATTGATCTTTTGTTGTTATAGCTACTAATAAAGATGAATGGAACCATCCTCTATATTGATCGCCTCCTTCAAGGTACATATCAGCAGGGAATTTATGCCCCGGAAGTTTTTCAAGTATTGAAAAAGATGATCCTGATTCAAACCATACATCCAATATATCGGTTCCTTTTTCAAAATTTTCCCCTCCACATTTTTTACATGTTATACCTTCAGGTAAAAATTCAGATATCTCTTTTTTATACCATGAATCCGAACCAAAATCATTAAATATTTTTTCAACTTTTTCAATTGCTTCAATGTTTAGAATAGGTTCTCCGCAATCTTTACAGAAAAATACAGGAATTGGTACTCCCCAGTCACGTTGTCTTGAGATACACCAATCGGGTCTGTTTTCGACCATGCTTGAGATTCTTTCTTCACCCCATGCTGGATACCATTTTACCCTTTTTATCTCATTTAGAGCCTTTTTTCTTAAATTAGCTGTATCTATTGATATAAACCATTGCTCAGTTGCTCTAAATATTACTGGTTTTTTGCAGCGCCAACAATGTGGGTATGAATGTTCGATTTGAGTTTCATACATAAGACGGTTATTATCTTTTAAATCCTGAATGATCTCTGAATTTGCTTTGAAAATAGCTTTCCCTTCATATTTTCCAGTTGTATTGTCAAAGTGGCCCTTAGAGTCTACAGGTGAATATATATCAAGATTGTATTCCAAGCCTGCTCTATAGTCATCTTCACCATGTCCGGGTGCTGTGTGAACACAACCTGTTCCAGAGTCAAGTTCAACATAATTGGTATTAATTATTAGGGATTTTCTATTATAAAGTGGGTGAATAGTATTTAATCCATTCAATTTGGATCCCTTAAATTCAATTATTTTTTTATAATCTGTTTTTAGAATATCAGCCAGAACAGGGATTAATTTTGTTGCACAAATATAGTATTCTCCATTCATTTCAAATAAGGAGTAATCATAATCAGGGTGAAGTGCTATAGCAAGATTTGCAGGTATTGTCCATGGTGTTGTTGTCCATATTGTTACAAATATTTCCTTATTTTTGTACTTTTCCAGGAAATCAGGTATGTCCTTTAGTAAAAATTTTACATAAATAGATGAAGAAAGGTGATTGGAATATTCAACTTCTGCTTCAGCAAGAGCAGTCTGGCATGAATTACACCAGAATACAGGTCTTTTTTTCCGAATTACACTCTTATTTTTTACAAAAGATTTAAAGTATTTTATGATGGAGGACTCATAGGTCGGGTCAATTGTTTTATAGGGGGTTTGCCAGTCCCCAAAAATTCCGAGTCTTTTAAAACCCTTTTTTTGTATTTTTAAAAATTTTTCTGCATAATTTCTGCATTTATATCTTATGTCCAAGATACTCATATCTTTTTTGCTTGAGCCCAACTCCTGGTCAACTTTTAGTTCTATTGGAAGCCCATGACAATCCCATCCGGGCACATAAGGAGCTTGAAAACCTTCCATGGATTTTGTTTTTACTATAAAATCTTTTAAAATTTTGTTAAGAGCATGACCGAGATGAATGTTCCCATTAGCATATGGTGGGCCATCATGAAGAATATAAATAGGATCATTTTTTCTTTTATCTAAAATGCTTTTATAAATATCCATGCTTTCCCATTTCTCTAATATTTCAGGTTCTCTTCTGTTCAATTGAGCTTTCATTGGGAAATTTGTTTTTGGCAAATTCAGTGTGTCTTTCCATTTAACCTTTTTTTCTTCTGACATTTTAAACTCCAAAAAAATTTATCTGTTATTTTCTCTCATTTTCCCCATTTAGTCAAGCATTTATGAGGATATTGTCATTATTGATAGGTTTTTAGAAAAAATTAAATTAACAAGAAACTTTAAAAAAATATTCCTTTCGAAATATTGTAGAAACATTAAATATTTTATTCTTTTTTTTGTGTTAATTTTTTAAATACCGGATCTTCTCTCAACCCGTACAGGTCAGAGTCTTTTCTGGCCTGGTTTTTTAATTTGGGATTGAGTGTGAACGCCTTTTTTAATGCCTTCAGGGCCTCTTTTTTTTTGCCAGCAGCCAGACGAATCACTGCCAGGTCATAAAAGACCTCTCCATTTTTTGGTGCCAGTTTGGCTGTTCGTTCCATTGGGGGAAGTGCTTTTGAATACTCTTTTTTTGTGAACAGGGTCCATGCTTCATTCCATGCATAATTCATTTGAGCGTAATTCAACAGTCGCCCCAGTTCTTTAAATGGTTCTTTGTGGTCATCCACACGGATGTCAATGGCCCGATCCGTATACCCGCCATATCCCGCCTTTTCTTTTACCACCAGTATGGCAGCAGATTGTTTTCCTCGGGAATCACCGCCATTTTTTTCTCCGGCAACCAATGCTGCATAGAGCCGATCCGCCAGGGTTCCTTTTGTTTTGAGAAATGTTTTTTCCATTGCAATAATCACTGCTTCACCTGACAGAATATTTCCCTGGATTGCATAGTTTGGTCCTTTCTTGCCACCTGCCCATTTGAGACATTTCCCCCCTGTATAGGTTGCGGATCTGCCCGCTGCATCCACAATACCCACCTGGCGTTTTTCGGGATTATCATCGCTTCTGATTAATACCTTGAGGGTTTCTTCAGGGGTAAGCCCCCTTTCCATCATTTCCAGGCCACGCCAGCCGAATGTTGTATTACTGAATGATTGGGTGGCAACAGCGCCAACATTTGCTTTGGCCCATGGTACCACATTGCCCACAGCAAAAAATCGGGATGCCACCGCAACACCCATTTCATCTGTTCTGGGATCGCGTGCAACAATTGAAAAGGTGGCAATTGGTTTCAATGCAAAACGTTTTTTACCCTCGGGTTGTTTGATTTTTTTATGATCTGCTGAAAGACAGGTTAACGTAATAATAATAAAAAAAAGAAAACATTTTATTAATCCATTTGAAAAGTTATTTTTATTATTCATGGTTTTCTCCTCTGTAGATAATATAACAAATTCTTTTCTATTTCAAGATATCGTTGACTCATTAAAAATCTATATGAAACAGGTATCGTTCCTTTTTCCTTTTTAGAAATGAATTGGTGTGTAGGCCTGACCCCATTTCCCTGTTAATCTATCTCCTTATTGTTAAATTTCTTGATGTTCTGTTCTTTTAATGATTTCGTTTTGAAGGTCAACTCCGATATCCACAAAATAATCGCTGTAACCGGCCACACGCACAATCAGGTCTCTGTACTTTTCTGGATGTTTTTGAGCTTTTTTTAGAGTTTCTGCATTTACTACATTAAATTGGATGTGGTGACCATCCATTTTAAAATAGGACCGCACCAGGTGGAGAAGCTTGGTTATTCCAGCATCATCCTTCAGGATATCGGGTGTGAATTTCTGGTTCAGCAGGGTGCCGCCTGTGCGGATATGATCGATTTTTGCTGCAGATTTAATCACTGAGGTGGGTCCATTAAAATCTGCTCCCTGAACTGGTGAAATTCCTTCTGACAGAGGCTCTTTCGATTTTCTTCCGTCCGGGAGTGCGCCCAAAACACTGCCAAAATAGATGTGCACAGTGGTTGGGAGCAGGTTAATTCTGTGGCATCCGCACCGTGTATTTGGTCTGCCATCAACTGCTCTGAGAAATAGTTCAAAAACCTGTTTTGTGATTTCATCAGCCCTATCATCGTCGTTTCCATATTTTGGAGAATGGTTTAAAAATTGTTCCCTTTCCCTTTCAAAACCATTAAAATTGTTCTTCAATGCCTCTAAAAGCCGTGACATGGAGGTTGTTTTTTTATCATATACATTGTGTTTTATGGAAGCAAAAGAATCGGTGATAGTGCCAAGACCAACTCCCTGAATATATGATGTGTTGTACCTTGCTCCACCATTGTGATAATCCTTCCCTTTTCTGATGCAGTCGTCGATCATCAGTGATAGAAAGGGTGCTGGCATATAGTTTGCATAAATCTGTTCGATTATATTGTTTCCCTTTATTTTTATATTTATAAAATGGTTTAATTGTTTTTCGAAAGCATTCATTAGTGCAGAAAATGAATTTAAGGATTGAGGTTTACCTGTACGGATTCCGATTATTTTTCCTGTTTTTGGATCAACTCCATTATTCAGGGTGATTTCCAGCACTTTGGGGAGGTTAAAGTATCCTGTCAGGAAATAGGCTTCCTTTCCAAAGGCACCTGCCTCAACGCACCCGCTGGCCCCACCGTTCCGGGCATCCTCTATTTTTTTGCCCTGATACATTAGCTCCTGGATAATTGTATCTGTATTAAAAATTGATGGCTGGCCAAATCCGGTCTTTACAATTTTTAGAGCTCTCTTTAAAAATCGATCAGGTGTTTTTTTGCTTATCTGAACCATTGAACTTGGCTGCAAAATGCGCATTTCTTCGATAACATCCAGGATAAGAAAGGATAATTCATTCACTGCATCTTCACCGTCCTCTGTTAATCCACCTACATTGATAAGGCAAAAATCCGTGTATGTATTGCTTTCCAGGGCTGTGATTCCGACTTTTGGGGGAGATGGCTGATTGTTGAACTTTATCCAGAATGAACAGAGCAATTCCTTTGCCCATTCTTTTTTCAGTGTTCTTTCTTTTATCCCCTTTTTGTAAAATGGAAATAAATGTTGATCCAATCGCCCTGGATTGAAGGAATCCCAGGTATTAAATTCTGTGATAACACCAATGTGAACAAACCAATAATACTGAAGGGCTTCCCAAAAGTTATGAGGAGCATGCGCTGGAACCCTTTCACAAATTTGAGCCATTGTTTCCAGTTCGTGCTTCCTTTCTTGTTTTGTTTCCCTTTTGGCCATTTTTTTTAATTCTTTGGAATAACGGTTGGCAAAAAGTATCAGTGCATCAGCACAGATATCCATAGCCATAAGTTCCTCTTTTTTTTGACTTGCTTCTGGATCGTGAAAAAAATCCAGTTTTTTCAAGCTCTCCCTTATCTCCGCTTTTAGATCGAGGAATCCTTTTCTGTAAATTTTATCACCATTTACTGTATGTCCAGGCGCCCGCTGTTCCTGAAATTCTGTAAAAACTCCGGCTTTGTATGCAGATATCCACTCTGGACACATTTCTTTAAAGATCCGGTCACGGATGGATCGCCCTTTCCAGAAGGGGATTATAGTATCTTTGTAAACCTCTTTTAGATCTTTATCCACAACAAAAGAAACCTTTTTTCTGGAATTTAAAATTTTAAGGTCTTTGATAGTGTGAATACAGATTTCGGGATAGGTTGGTGTAGCCTTTGGTTCTTGGCCTCTCTCTCCTACAATCAATTCTCCTTTATTAATGCAGATCTTTTTATGTTTCATTATATATTTGAAGGCCAGTGCCCGTTGTTTTGGTATTGATACACATTGGGCTTCGTGGCTTTTGTAAAATTCTGTTAACAGGATCGCACGTTCTTTTGATATATAGGGTTTTGCCTCTAAACTCTGTTTCCTTAACTCTTGGATCCGGTTTTTCACCTTTAACCTCCTATATTAGTATATAAGGCTAAACCTAGGGAATCAAATTTTCTTTTTATTTGATTTAATCTCTTTGTAACTGGTGGTTTGATGCTTTCTATTGGATTTGTTTTATTCAGACGAATATATTTATTTACTGCAGCCTTGTGATAGGGGAGCAGGTCAATTTTTTCAACACTATTAAGGGATCTTATAAATTCCCCAACTTTTAAAATATTTCCTTCGCTGTCTGTTTCCCCTGGAACAATGGGAAAACGTATAAATATCCTCTTCTTGTGTTTGGAAAGAGTTTTTAGATTTCTAAGAATATTGTGATTGGAAACACCGGTAGATTTTATATGATCAGAATCTTCCATAATCTTTAAGTCGTACAGAAAAAGGTCTGTTAGATCTATAAATCTTTGAAATAATTCAGGATCAGCATATCCTGATGTGTCCAAAGCAGAATGGATCTCCTTTTTTTTACATTCTTTTAAAAGGGATTCCAAAAATTCCGGTTGCATCAAAGGTTCTCCTCCTGAAATTGTTACACCACCACCGGATTGATCATAAAAAATAGTATCTTTTTCTATCTTTTCCATTACCTCACTTACACTGATCATCTCTCCTATTGTTTCATGTTTATTTTTAGATCTGTACATTTTTTCAGGTTCTTTTTTTATACCTTCAGGGTTGTGGCACCATGGACATTTTAATGGACAACCCTTTAAAAAAACTGTGGTTCTGATCCCTGGTCCGTCATGAATGGCAAAGCGTTTGATGTTAAAGATTATCCCTGTGATTCCCATAAATAAATCCTCTGATATCTGATATATCAGATGTTTATGATAAAGTCAATATTGATTTTGATTTTATTATAATATAAACTATCGAATAATGGCAAAAAAAAACTTATTAAATATTAAGTCACTTAAAGAACAGGTTTATGAATACCTTAGAAAACAGATCAACAAGCGGGAGCTCAAACCCGGCTCATCCATAAATATGGATGCTACAAGTAAAAAATTGGGTATAAGCAAAACCCCATTACGTGATGCGCTGATTCAATTGGAAATGGAGGGATTTGTTACAATCGCTCCACGAAGGGGAATTTATGTTAATGCTCTTACCTTGGAGGATATAAAAAATTATTACCAGGTAATAGGTGCTTTGGAGAGTTCTGCTCTTATTTATTCTTTTAAAGATATAAACATCGAAAGAATGGAGAAGCTCAACAATGATATGAAAAATGCAATTAAAAGTGGGAATTTTAACCTGTTTTATAAAAAGAACCTTGAGTTTCACAACTCTTACATCAAATTAGTAAAAAACAAAACACTGGTAAAAATTGTCAATAATCTGAAAAAACAACTCTATGATTTCCCCAGACGGGAAAAATGGATAAAGGAATGGGAAAAATCTTCTATTGTCGAACATCAACAAATTATAGAGCTATTAAAGAAAGGGAAACCACAGGAGACTGCTGCTTTTATACGCGATGTTCACTGGTCATTTAAGGTTCAGGAAAAATTTATTACGAAGTATTACTTTGAACAGGAGTAATATATCAGGAGGTAGTAGATGAAAAAGTATTTTAAATCTTTTTGTGTAATATTTTTTACGCTCTTTTTTATTCAATCACTTTACTTACGATCACAGGAAAAAATTGATCCAAAGATATGGAACAAGGCATTAAAAATTCACCATAGAGCCATTGTTATTGATACTCACTGCGATACGCCTATGGTTATGTTTAACAGAGGAGTAAATATTGGAGAAAAATCAAATAGTAACGAGGTTGATCTTATCCGCATGAAGGAGGGTGGATTGGATGCTGTTTTTTTTGCTGTTTATATCTCAAATAAACTGGACAAAAAGCACCCTTCCAGAAGAGCCCTTGAAATCATTGATGAGGTGTATAATCAGGTATCAAAATACCCTGAACTTGCAGAACTGGCTTTTTCTTCTCTTGATATCCATAGGATTCATAAACTCGGGAAAAGGGCAATTTTGATAGGCATGGAAAATGGGGGACCTATTGAAGGAAGTTTACGTTTGCTCAGAGATTTTTATCGT
The DNA here is from genome assembly GCA_030610885.1 of Candidatus Aminicenantota bacterium. Taxonomy (GTDB): domain Bacteria; phylum Acidobacteriota; class Aminicenantia; order UBA2199; family UBA2199; genus JAUWNT01. Next base: position 11,124 of record JAUWQW010000010.1, read on the forward strand.
TTGGGTGTCAGGTATATCACACTCACACACAACCAGCACAACGATATATGTGATTCATCGACAGGTGGAGAATCCAGGTGGAAGGGCTTGAGCCCCTTTGGAAGAAAGGTTGTTAAAGAGATGAATCGCCTGGGAATGATTATAGATGTATCACATATTTCTGATTTGGCTTTTTGGGATGTATTGAAGATTTCAAAGGTGCCAGTAATTGCATCTCATTCCTGTGTGCGAGCAATATGTAATACTCCCAGAAATTTGAGTGATAAGATGATTAAGGCGCTGGCAGCCAAAGGGGGAGTTATACAGCTTAATTTTTATTCAGGGTTTCTCGAAGAAGAATTCAGAAAAAAATCAGAGGAAAAATATAAGTTGATGCAGCCACAGCTAAAAGAACTGGAAGAGAAATATAAAGATAATGAGGCTGAATTATGGGAAGCTTTTTCAAAATTATGGAAAAAACACGCACCTCCGCCAGCAAGTGTTGAGGTTCTTTTAAATCACATTGATCATATTGTTAAGTTGGTTGGTGTTGATTATGTGGGATTGGGCTCTGACTATGATGGAGCTGGAAGTTTTCCAAGAGGATTGGAAGATGTTTCCAAATACCCGTTGATTACTTACCATTTATTAAAGAGGGGGTACAAAGAGAAAGAGATAAAAAAAATACTTGGTGAGAATTTCCTCCGTGTCTTTTCTGCTGTAGAAAACCTGAGAAATAAATAGAGTAATTTTAAGAGCGTAAATATGATGCGCCGTTTACATCAATAATTGCTCCTGTCATATATTCTGAACCCTCTGCTGCTAGGAACAAAACAGCTTGTGCAACCTCTTCGGGTCTTGCCACTCTACCAATAGGGCTTTGGTTTCTTATTTCATCTCCATTGGGGCCTGACAATATCTCAGAGGTCATGTCTGTCTCTACAAAACCTGGAGCAACAACACCTATAAATATATTGTATTTTGCAAGTTTTTGTGCTAATGATTGGCTCATAGCATTTAAACCTGCCTTACTTGCACCATATGCCGGGCAATCCGGTTCGCCACGAAATGCACCCCGTGATGAGATATTTACTATTTTACCACCATTATTTTTCATCATATACTGTATAGCACAATAGGAAATATTTGAAGGACCAATTAGATTAATCTCAAGTATCTCTTTCCAGGACCTCTGCCATGTTGCATAATCGACTTTATCTATGCGAAGATCATTTATAATACCAGCATTATTTACAACAATGTCCAGTTTTCCGAATTTTGATATTACAGTATCAATGAGCTGTTTAACAGAATCTGGCTGTGAAACATCTGCTTGAATAACAAGATGAGGACCACCTAACAAAGAATCAATTGTTTCATGTGCAGCCTGGAGATTTGTGTTATAGCTAATAGCAACGCAAGCGCCATGTTTTGCAAAAGCTTTTGCAATAGCTTTACCTATACCTCGGGAACCTCCTGTAATTAATATATGTTTTCCGGAAAAATCCATTAATTAGCCTCCTTTTCCGAATTTTCACTCTTATATTTTATAATTACTTAATGTTAATATATTTATTTCCAAATTCCAGCAATCACATATCCGCAACTGGAACATTTTCCATTTGAAAGGTTCTTTATTTTAGTGTAATATCCATTTCTTTCGATTAGAACTGATTTACAATTGGGGCAATAGGTATTGTTCCAATCATCTGTGTTTATATTGCCTCCGTAAAGATAATTTAGCCCCATCTTTTTACCTGTTTCAAGGAAATTGAAAATTGTTTTTGTATCTGTTATAGGGAAATTATTAAGTTTATATACAGGAAAGAATCTTGAAACGTGCCATGGAATATTTTTATCCAGATTTACAATAAAAGAGATTATTCTTTTCATTTCTTCTTCATCTGTATTTAAATCTTCTATAACAAGTGTGGTTAATTCAACCCATATTCCATTGTTTTTCATTCTTTTTATTGTGTCAAGAACAGGTTCTAAACTGGCTTTGCAATATTTTTTGTAAAAAATATCAGAAAATGCTTTTAAATCAATATTTGCTCCATCAAGATATGTAGAAATCATTTCTAAAGCCTCTTTGCTCATATAACCATTTGTTACCATTACATTTTTTAGATTATTCTCTTTTGCAAGTTTTGCTGTTTCATACATTAGCTCAAAAAATATTGTTGGCTCAGAATATGTGTAAGCAATAGATTTTGAGCCTGTTTTAAGTGCAGCTTTAACAATTTCTTCAGGAGATATATTTTCACCCATGATTGAATTCTCATCTTGTATTTGTGATAGAGTGTAGTTTTGACAAAATTGGCATTTGAAGTTGCAGCCCATAGTAGCTATAGAAAAAGATGTGGAAGAGGGTAGAAAATGATATAGAGGTTTTTTTTCAATGGGATCAGGATTAAATGCATCAACTTTATCATAGTTTAAAGAATAGAGTTCTCCTTGTATGTTTTTTCTAACTTTACATATACCTATATCTCCTTCATTTAAGATGCAATTAAAAGCACATAAATTGCACTGAACTTTCTTATCCTCAATTTTTTTATATAATAATGCTTGTTTCATTTATAAAAATACCCCATTATTTAAATAATTTTTTTAAGGTTTTGCTCTATTTGTGTTGGGTTTACTGCTCCAATGAGTTGTGACTTAACATTTTTATCTTTTATAAATAGTAATGTTGGAAGTCCGCGAATCATATATTTTGAGGAGGTTTTAGGACACTCATTCACATTTATTCTTATAATTGAGACTTCTTCATTGTATTCGGATGCGACATTTTTTAGTATTGGCTCAAGTAATTTACATGGAGCACATGTTGGTGACCAGAAATCAACAATAATAGCCTTTTCATCATTCAATAAGTTATCAAAATTTAAATCATCTGCATTAATCAATTCTTTCATTCATTTTCTCCTTTTTTAACAATTTTTTATATAAATTTAAATAATTATTAGCTGAACTTGCCCATGAAAATTTTTTAGACATTCCGTTTAATTGAAGTCTTTTCCATTCATTTTTATCTTGAAAGATTTTTAAAGCCTTTTTTATTGTTAGTACAAATTCATTTGAATCAATTGATTTAAATTTGAAACCTGTTCCAGGCTGGGTTTTTGAAATGTGATTTTCAATTGTATCTTCCAGCCCACCTGTGGAGCGTACAACAGGAACAGTTCCATATTTTAAACTATACATTTGTGTTAAACCACATGGTTCATAAATAGATGGCATTAATAGAATATCAGCAGCAGCTTGCATTTTGTGTGCTATTTGTTCGTCAAATAGGTTTAAGAATTTAATTTTTTTAGACCTTTTTGAAATTTTAGTTAACACAGATTCATACGAACTATCTCCTTTCCCTAAAATCAATATATTTATCTTTTCTCTTCTTAATTTGTTAAAAGAATTTAACAAGAGTTCTATGCCTTTTTGCTTTGAGAGTCTTGTTATTAATATTGCAAGGGAAGAGTCAATTTCAAAAGGTAAATTGAATTCTTTATAGAATTTAATTTTATTTTCTTTTTTGTTTATTAATGTTTCAATGGAATATTTTTTATAAATTAGAGGGTCATTCTTTGGGTCCCATATTTTGTAGTCAACACCATTTAATATGCCTGTTAATTTAAGGGAATACTTTTTTAATAGACCGTCGAGTCCATATCCATACTCAGGTTTTAAAATTTCTTTAGCATAAGTTGGGCTAACTGTAGTTATTGAATCAGAGAATATAATTCCTGCTTTTAGAAAATTTATTTTGTTATAATATTCAATATAATCAGGAGAAAAAAAGTGATCTGGGATGTCCAATTCCTTGAAATGATATCTTTCAAATACTCCCTGAAAAGCAAGGTTATGGATCGAAAGTATAAAAATAGAATTTTTAAATATTTTAAAGTTTTTAGAATACTTTGATAGAATAGGAATTAAAGAGGTTTGCCAATCATTGATATGAATAATATCATACCTTATTTTATTCTTTACTATAAAATTAATTATAGCCTTTTGAAATAACAAAAATCTGCAAAAATTATCCAGATAAGCTGTTGAAGAGTCGCTGTATATAAATTTTCTTGCAAAAAAAAGATCTTGTGAAACCAGAACAACATTAAATTTTTTATCTATTCTCTTTTTGTAAATTTCAGTTTTATACTTTATCTTATTTATAATTACATCAAATGAGTCAATTTTTTTTGTTTCAATATTAGGAGAAGTTTCATTTTTATAATAGGGTAGAATAAGAGTTATATTTTCATTTCTTGAAATTTCTTTAGGAAGGACTCCGGAAACATCTGCAAGTCCACCTGTTTTTGAAAAAGGAACTGCTTCTGAAGATGCAAATAAGATATTCATATTCCCCCTGATATTTAAAATTACATTTTATTATTTTTATTCATATTTTTCAAGGCAGATTTTAATAAAAATAGTTATAGTTTAATTTATCATTGTGCGATTAAAGTAGATATATGAGAAACCAGATTGCTTTGATTTTATAAATTATAATGTTATAATTATTTTTCGTGTAAGCAGGTATTATAAATATGAAACGTAAAGAGATAGCATTAATTAAAGAGACAAGACAAAGTAAAATTGTAAACAAGGTAATGGATACTATAAGTCAATATTTGACTTTAAGAGCTTGTGATAAAGTAGCTATAAAAATTAACCTTTCAGGTTCAAGGGAGATTTATGCAAATACTCATTATGAAACAGTTGAATCCTTAATATTTTATTTAAAAGACAATTTTAGTATATCTGATATTTCAGTTATTGAAGGTTCAGATGGGGCCTATTTTTCTGGTAGGACAACTTGGGATATTTTTTATAAATTCAGGTATAAAGAGGTTGAATTAAATGGAGCTAAACTTGTTAATCTTGATGATTTACCCCATGATAATAAACTCAAAATCACGACAATTTCAGGAGAAAATGAGATAAGTTTTACAAGGTTTGAAGCAGATTATATCATTTCTGTTGTTCCTCCTAAAACACATGATATATTCCCGGTTTTTTTATCTATTCCAAATATAATTGGATTTGTTAAACCTTCAGAACGTGTTTTAATGTTTGGTGCATCTAATTCTGAAATGAAGAAGATGAATCATTTATCTAATGAAAAGTATTTTCAATTAAGAGAGTGTGCGGGTAAAAATTTTGTTTCTCTTTTAAAGGAGATTACACCTTCATTAACCATTATTGATGGATTATATGGAATGGAGGGAAATGGCCCAGTAAGAGGGAGCCCGGTTTTCCATGGTTTTTCAATTGCGTCTGAAGATATTGTTTTAGCTGATTCATTAGCAGTATATGTAATGGGATTTGAAAATCAAGAGGTTTCTTATCTTTCTTTTGCTTATAAAGAGGAATTGGGAAATATACGATGGCAAAATGTTATTGGAGTTGATCCATATCAGGTAAAATTCCCTTATAGACCTCACCCTTTATATAAAAAAAATAAATTATCTGAGAATAATTACAATAACCATAATAACAGGTAATATAAATCAGATTTGATTTTACTTTAATAAAAAAATCGGTTCCCCTACAAATATCTTCTGGTTATTAGTTTTTTTAGAAGGTTCTACTAATTCATTTGGACATAAAAGTATGATTGTGGAACCCATTTCAAAGCGCCCCATCTCATCCAGTTGTTTGACACTTTTTTTTACTTGTTTCCATTTATTGTCACGTTTTAGCTTGCTTATAAATTCCATTTTTATACTACCTACATTTGTAGCACCAACAGAAACCATATAAAGAGGTAGACCTTGTTTTTCAAACTTTGAAATTATACGTTCATTTCTAACAAAGAGCCTGTCTATTAAATTCATTCCTTTTGAGTTTACTGGGAATAATGACCCTGTAGAATGACAAAATGCTTTTAATTCTCCAGATAGGGGATAGTGGAATCTGTGATAATCTGATGGAGAAAGGTAAATAGTGGCAACAAACCACCCTTTTGAAAAATCGACTTTTTCTTTAATCAGTTGTGTAATGGAATAGAATTTACCTTTTACTTGAGTTGCTTTGTCTTCATAGATTTTTTCAATGTTTGTAAGTGTGCCATCTGCTGGTGATACTATTGCATTATTTTTGGGTGAAAGGGGTCTTTTTTCTGGGTCAAGATGCCTTATAAAAAAATTGGATAAACATCTGTAGTCTTCTAAGTTTCCGATATATTCATCCATATTAATATTATAATGTGTTTGATAGAGATGTATTATCTTTTTAACCAAAAATCCAGGGTGTTTGATTTTTGCAATATGTCCCCATAAACGACTAAAAATGGGAAAAGATATTAATGATAAAAATATATGCATTCTTCTTAAAATTAATTATAATCATATATATAATTGATGTCAAATATTAAATTTTACAGTCCACTGAAGTTGATGTCCTTGAAATAGAGAGTTGGGATCATCAAGGATGAATAAATATATGGATCATTTCCAACATCATATAGGTGTTTCCATAAAGTTTCCAAATCTCCAGTTATATTCATCTCATTAACGGGTTTAATGATTTGACCATGCTCAATATATAATCCCACAATTCCAAAAGAAAAATCCCCTGTTAAAGAATTGGAATTACCTCCAAGAAATTCAGTGATCATTATTCCCTTTTTTATAGTTTTTGTTATATCTTCAATTGATTTTGTCCCTTTTTTTAATACTATGTTTGAAAAAGAACCAGTTGTTGGTTTCATTTTTAGTTTTTTACCATAATAACTATCAACATATATAGATTTCAGTATTCCTCTATCAATTATGGTTCTCTTTTTTGCACTTATCCCTTCAGAATCAAAAAGCCTTGAACCCAACCCTTTTATAATAAAGGGGTCATCAGTGATTGTCAATTTTTCAGATGCAATTTTTTTATTAATTTTATTTTCAAGAAATGAACTTTTTTGTTGTATTGATTTCGCTTTCATAGGTAGATATAGAGCATGAATCAATTTACTTGCAACTCTGTTCTCAACAACCATATCATAAATACCTGTTTTGATTTTGGTCTGACCAATCTTTCTTAAAGCACGATTAATAGCACTCTTTCCAATCAGTTCTGGATCAGGTAGATCTTTAAAAAATCTTACATTTGCACAAGACCAATCTTCTGGTCTGGCTCTATCATTATCGTTAACTGTTACTTCTGCTGTGCATGAAAATATTGTGGACTCTTTTTCTCCTAAAAATCCATTACTCTGAAATTTTACATATTCTTCATGAGAGTCATAGAAAGAGGATGTTACAGAAATTATATTGTTACTTTTGCTCATTGCTGATTTTTCAATATCATTTGCAATCTTTACTTTTTTTTTGTATTCAATTGATTTATAGGATTGATCATTAATTTTAATATCTATTTTTTTTTGATCTTTATACAATTCTGGATCTGGAAGAGATCTGTAAGTATCAACATATAAGTGTTTTGTCATTAGATATGCTTTTTCAATAAAATTCTTTAGATGTTCTTTTTTTAAGATATTTGTATAATGACTTGAAAAGCGATTATCCACATAAAGAGATAAATTAAGAGAGTTCTGAGTTGATTCTATTAATTTTTCTATTTTTTTCTTACAAATTTCAATCTCGATTTTATTTGTTTTTGAAATAAAAACAGAAGCCTCATTTGATCCAATTTTTTTTGCATACATAATCGACCATTTTGCAAGATCAATCCTCTCTTTTTTGTTCATTTTTTTACTTAACCCCGCCAACTGTAATTGAAGATACCTTTATTGTTGGTAATCCCATTGAAACAGGTACATTCTGACCATCCTTTCCACATGTCCATGCTCCTTCAGCCATTTTAAAATCACATCCCACCATAACAACGTTGCTCAATACATCCGGTCCATTTCCAATAATGTTTATATCCTTTACTGGAAAAGTTAGTTTTCCATTCTCTATAAGAAATCCGGATTTCACATAAAAGGTAAAATCGCCTGCTCCTATCAATACCTGGCCATTTGAGAAAGATTCAGCATACAGTCCCTGTTTAACACTTCTTATGATTTCTTCTTTTTTATGTGGACCTGGGAGCATATATGTATTTCTCATGCGTGGTATTGGTGCATAACGAAAGGATTGGCGTCTTCCATTACCAGTAGGTTTTACTTTAAAGTATTTTGCATTTATTCTATCATATAAGTAGCTTTTCAATATGCCATTTTTAACAAGAAAGGTCTTTTCTGTGTCTATGTTTTCATCATCCATATTGATTGAGCCTCGTATATGGGGAATTGTTCCATCATCAACAATTGAAACAAATTTTTCTGCTACTTGTTTATTGATTTTATCTGAGAATATTGATGTTTTTTTCCTATTAAAATCAGCTTCCATTCCATGTCCGATTGCTTCATGCAACAGTATACCAGAACTGCCTGAAGCCATAACTATTTCCATTTCACCTGGTTTTGGCTTTATTGCATCAAAGAGTTTAACTGTTTGATTAACAGTTTCTTTTGCCAAATGTTCAAGTATTGAAGGGGTAAAGAAATTAATATCCTCTCTTCCTGAAATAGAAAAACTATTCTGTTCTTTTTTCCCTTTTTGTTCTGCTGTACATGAAGCAGCTATTGTTGCCATGGGTTGAAAGTCAAAAGATATTCTTCCATCTGAGGATGCTATTAGAATACAATTACTTTCATCCATAAACATGATATTGGATTTAATCACTCTATTATCTAAAGAAAATACTTTTTCATTTATTGTCTTCAGAATGGGAATTTTTTGCTCAATATTAACATGTCCCCATTGTGTTTTAATTGGATAATAATCTGAGATTTTATGGATTTTTAGCTCGTATGGAGAGATCTTTTTTGTTTCATTTGCAATGTTTGCAGCAGTTTGTGCAGCTAATTTCATTGATTTAGGAGAAATTTCTTCTGTAAATGAATAACCTGTTTGAGCTCCTTTTATTACCCGGATTCCCACTCCAAAATCAATGTTTGTGTGAGCTCTATTTACAGATTTGTCTTCTAAAGCTATATAATTAACTGTTCTATTTTGAAAATATAGATCACAATAATCTCCACCTTTTTCTAATGCTGTAGAAATAGTTTTACTAATTAGGTTGTTATCAATTTCAAATAGATTGAATAAATTTTTAAGTTTTATATTTTTCATTTTTTATTAAATAAGGAGTTATTTTAGAACTAAGGAATAATGATTGTCAAGAAATTTTTTAAAATGTGAAAAAATAAATAAAAGTGAAGGTATAAGAAATATTGATTTTAAGTGATTATTGAGATATTATCTGGGGTTGATAAAGTTATTTTTTGGAGGAATTTATGATAAAAAAAATTGATCATATTGCAATTGCAGTGGATAATCTTGAAGAAGAAATAAAGAGATACACACATGTACTGTGCCTTGAATTTCTCGGGACACAAGTTGTTAAAGAGCAGAAAGTTAAAGTAGCTTTTTTTAAAGTTGGTGATATTCATATAGAACTTCTGGAACCTTTATCTGAGGATTCTCCCATTTCAAAATTTTTGGAAAAAAGAGGAAAAGGTATTCACCATATTTCATATGAGGTTGATAATATAAAACATCAGATAAAAGAACTTGAGAATAATGGTGTGAGAATGTTAGATAAGGAGCCAAGAATTGGTGCTCATAATGCTAAAATAGCATTTGCACATCCCAAAAGTCTTTCAGGTGTTTTATGCGAATTTTTAGAGAAAGGAGAATAACCTGTCAAAGATAAAGATTGCCATATTATGGCATATGCACCAGCCTTTTTATAAGAACCCTTTTTGTGAGAGGCTTGATCTTCCATGGGTGAGGTTACATGCTTTAAAAGATTACTATGGTATGGTCAATATTCTTAAAGATTTTTCTGAGATTAAAGCAACTTATAATCTTGTTCCATCTTTGCTTGTACAATTGGAAGGCTATATAAATGGGGAAAGGGATGTTTTCCAGGATATTTTTATAAAGAATGCTGAAAATCTAAAAAAAGATGATATTGATTTTTTGGTAAGACATTTTTTTTCTGCTAATTATAATAATCTTATAAAACCTTTTCCAAGATATAATTATCTTTATACTAAAAAGGAAGAAGCTATTTCAAGGGGTTTATCAGATTGGGGGAATATTTTCTCTGTAAATGAGTTAAGAGATTTACAGATATGGTTCCAGTTATGTTATTTTGACAAACAGTATAAGGAAGAAGATAAAATAATAAAAGGATTGATTGAAAAGGGAGAAAATTTTTCAGAAAAAGACAAACAAATTATTGAAAAAAAGGAAATGGAATTGTTAAAGAGTATTATTCCTGAATATAAAAGATTTTATGAATCAGGACAAATTGAGATTTCAACAAGTCCATTTTATCATCCAATTTTACCTCTTTTAATAGATCCAAAGGAAGGAAAAAACTCAAACCCATATTTGCCTGAATATGATTTGAATTTTAATTGGAAGCAAGATGCAATATCTCAAGTAAGGCTGGCATTGGATTATATGGAAAGAATGTTTGGAAATAGACCTAATGGCATGTGGCCTTCTGAGGGAAGTTTGTCTGAAGAGGTTGTGAATATTCTTGACGGATTTGGGCTTAAGTGGACAGCAAGTGATGAGATTAATTTAAGCAAATCAATATCTGTTCCAATTAATAGAGATTCAAATTCTATTGTTCAAAATCCTGAAGTTTTATACAAACCTTATTTGCTTAAAGACAAAAAAATAAGGATATTTTTTAGAGATCATTGTATTTCTGATTTAATAGGCTTTCACTATCAAAGTATGAGTTTTGATAATGCTGCTAAAGATTTGATTGAAAAAATCAAGGCAATAAGAGTATCTGATAACAGGGATTGTGTTGTGCCAATTATACTTGATGGTGAAAATCCATGGGAGTATTATTCAAATTCAGGACGAGATTTTCTTGGGGAATTTTTCAGGTTAATTACTGAGGATGAAAATGTTGAGACAGTCACATTTTCAGAGGTTCTTGATATGGAATGTGGGGTAATAACTCATTTTAGCTCGGGCTCATGGATTAATGGTAATTTTGATATATGGATAGGCGATGAATTGGATAGAAAAGCATGGAGATTATTAAAGAAGACAAAAGATGTAATTGAAGAAAATAGAGCAAATTTATCTGAAGATCAAATAAAAGAGATTGATAAACATATATATATTGCTGAGGGAAGTGATTGGTTCTGGTGGTTTGGTAAAGAAAATTATACTCCAGACATTGATATATTTGATAATTTTTTTAGGATTAACCTCCAGAAAGTTTACACTATTATTGGTATAGAAGTGCCTGATGAATTGTTAGTTCCAATTGTTGAATAGATCAGCGACTAATAATTTAAAGAATTTTAGTTTACAAATTGTAATGTTTTTGGTAAAATTGAATATTGTAATGTAAAATTAGGAGGAAATTGTGAGTATTACATTTGTGGGAAAGCAGAAACTGATATCAAAATTTCAGAGAGATCATAAAGATACAGGCTCAACTGAGGTACAGATAGCAATTTTAACAAAGAGAATTAAGAGTTTGACTGAACATTTTAAGAGTCATAAAAAAGACAATCATTCTAGAAGGGGATTGTTAGGGTTAGTTTCTAGAAGAAGAAAATTATTACAGTATTTAAAAAGAGAAGATTATCAAAAGTATTTAAAATTGATTCAGGAACTAAAATTAAGAAAATAAATAAATCTGATAAAATATAATGTTTCTGATTTTATTCTTTCAGGGTTTACTCTATGGAATGTAGTGTTTATAACCTCGTTTCTATAGTGCTTACATCTTGGAATAACATTTATATTTTTTATCATATGAATTAAAGGAGAAAAGTAATGCAAAAAAGTATTGAAATAGAAGTAGGTGGCTCTAAGCTTAAGATTGATATTCATAGATGGGCCAAACAATCAAATGGATCTGCGGTTTTAACATATAATGACAATGTTTTACTTGTTACTGCGAATATGAAAGAAGTGGAAAAAGAGAGTAAAGACTTTTTTCCATTAATTGTAGATTTTAGAGAAAGTAATTATGCTGCTGGGAAAATACCGGGGGGGTTTTTTAAAAGGGAGGGGAGACCCTCAGAAAGAGAGATTTTACTTTCAAGGTTAATTGATAGGCCAATAAGACCTTTATTCCCAGAAAATTTTTTAAATGACACTCAGGTTATTGGTATGATGGTTTCTGCTGATTTCAGCATTGATTACGATTCAATGGGAATAATAGGGGCATCTGCAGCTCTTCTTTCTTCAACTATTCCTTTTACAACTCCTTTAGGTGCTGTAAAGATAGGTTGGAAGGATGGAGAATTTTGTATAAACCCGGGATTAGAAGAAATAGATGAATTTGATATGGTTATTCAAGTAGCAGGCACTGAGAAAGACATTGTTATGCTTGAAGCAGGAGGAAATGAATTTGAAGAAGATGTGTTAAAACAGGGTTTAAAGATGGCTAAGGATATAATTTCTGAAATATGTATTGCTCAAAAGGAATTGATAAACCCAGACAAATTAATGATTGAGGAAGATACTGAGTTTGCAAATATCTATAATTCTTTAAAAACAAAATATGAGAAGAGTTTAAAAGAGGTTATTTTTTCAAAAATAAGAGAAGAAAAGAAAACGAAGATGAGCTCCATTTTGGATAAAATAATGGAAGATGTAGAAGAGGAAAAAGTCGGGAAATATAATAATGCATTTCATAAACTACAATATAATATATTTAGAGAGAATTTATTAAAAGAAAAGAAAAGAAATGATGGAAGAAAGTTTGATGAAATTAGAGATATAAGTATTGAGCTGGGTGTTCTTCCAAGGGTACATGGTTCTGCTGTATTTACAAGAGGCGAAACTCAGGCTCTTGCAACTGTTACTTTAGGTTCTGAAGATGATGCACAAAGACTTGATAATCTAACTAATAATGGAGATTTAAAAAGGTTTATGCTTCATTACAATTTTCCTCCATTTTCTGTAGGTGAAGTAAGCTTCTTAAGAGGGGCTGGAAGAAGAGAGATAGGCCATGGGCATCTTGCTGAGACTTCTCTAGAAAAAGTGTTACCTACACATGAAACGTTCCCTTATACAATAAGAATTGTTTCTGATATACTCGAATCTAATGGTTCATCTTCCATGGCAACTGTTTGTGGTGGGAGCCTTGCTTTAATGAATGCAGGTGTTCCTGTAAAATCTCCTGTAGCAGGGATTGCAATGGGCCTTGTGAAAGAGGGTGATGAATATGTTATTCTCACTGATATTGCTGGGTTTGAAGATCACTTTGGTGATATGGATTTTAAAATTGCAGGTACTGAAAAGGGGATCACTGCTGCTCAACTTGATATAAAAATCAGTGGATTAAGTGATGAAATTATAGAAAGTACCTTAAAAGAAGCAAAAAAAGCACGTTTATTTATTTTAGATAAGATGAAAGAGGCAATATTATCTCCATCTGAAAAATTATCAGAGTATGCACCTGTGATAAAAACATTCAAGATACCTAATGATAAGGTAAGGGATTTAATTGGACCTGGTGGTAAGACTGTTAAAGAATTGATTTCAACTTTTAATTCAAAAATCAATACAGATGAACAGGGTAATGTAACTGTTGCAGCACCGAACACGGAAGTTGCAGAAAAACTAATTAAGAGAATTAAAGAATTAACTGCAAGTGCTGAAATTGGTAAAATTTATAAAGGTAAAATTACAAGAATTGAGGATTATGGGTTATTTGTTGAAATATTACATGGTGTAACAGGATTAGTACATATTTCTCAAATTTCTAATAAACGAATACAAAATATAAGAGATGAACATTTCAAAATTGGTCAAATGATGGATGTTAAAGTTATTGGATTTAAAGAAAACAAGGTTCAATTAAGTAAAAAAGTACTGGAAGTTGGAGAAAAATTCAATAACAAATGATATGTGAAATAAGTAATAGATCTAAAAAGGGGTTTACTTTAGTTGAATTAGTAGTTGTTATAGCTATTATTTCTGTTTTAGCTATTATTGCTATTCCAGTGGTTGAAACTTCAGTTAAAAGAGAAAAAGAGATTCAATTACGTAGAAATTTGAGAATAATAAGAATAGCTATTGATGACTATAAAGATTTTGTTGAAAAACATAAAATCAAGCTGGATGAGGAAAGATATGGATTCCCAGATAAATTAGAGACACTTGTAAAAGTAATTGAGTATAAGGATAAAAAAAATAAAAGTAAAATCAAGAAATTTTTAAGAAAAGTTCCTGTTGACCCAATGACTAATTCTTATGAATGGGGTTTAAGATCCTACCAGGATAAAAGAGATTCCACGCATTGGGGGGGTGAAAATGTGTGGGATATATATACAAAATCAGAACGAAGAGCACTTGATGGAACATATTATAAGGATTGGTAGATTTTTGTTTTGAATATTTTCCAGATTTAACTAATTGTTAAAACCAGTTTGTTATAATAATTGATATTTAAATCAAGCTAATCGTAGCTTGACTAAATATTAGTTTTTGGTATAATTATGCATCTAAGTTAAAGGAGGGAATTTTGGAAAAAAATAACTTCATTGATAGTAAATTCAGGCTTGTTTTAATCGCAGCAAAAAGAGCAAAACAATTGGTAAAAGGATCCAAACCCAAGGTTAATTTAAAAGCTGAGAATCCTTTGACCATTGCTTTAAAAGAGATCGAAGAAGGAAAGATCGATTTTAAAATAATTAATGATAAAGATAAAATAGATGAAATTGATTCTAAATTAAAAAAATTGAAGGATTTAAAAGATCTTGAAGAGGAAAAAGAGGAAGATTTAGGGGATATTAGCTCAGAAACTGAATAGTATAAGTAATAAATTTAATGAATATTGTTGTTCGATCGCCAAATTGGATAGGCGATTGTATAATGAGCCTGCCTGCTTTAAGGGCTTTAAAGTCTAATTTTCCTGATTCAAATATTTTTCTAGTTACAAAAAAATATTTAAAAGATGTTTTCTTAAATATAGATGAAATTGAAGATATCATAACAATCCCGGATAGGCTTAATTTAAAAAATATGTATTTAGTATCAAAGAAGTTAAAAAAAATCAGGTTTGATTCTGGGATACTTTTCACAAATTCATTTAGCTCTGCTTTATTATTCAGAGCTTCAGGTATAAAAAGATTATTGGGTTATAAAAAGGATTTTAGAGGATTTTTACTTTACAATGGAGTAAAATATCCTAAAAATAATAATCATCATATTTTTTTTTATATTGATCTTATAGGAAAATTTTTTGAGAGAAAAATAGAGGAGAATTATTCTGGTAGACTTGTAATAAATCAAGATGAAAAAGTAAAGGTTAAATCTCTATTATTAAAAGAGGGTATAAACATATCTAAACCAATTATTGGGATTTCTCCTTCAGCTGCATATGGTACTGCTAAAGAATGGTTTCCAGAGAGGTTTAAAGAGCTTATAATCAAAATAAATGAGAACAGATCCCATGTTCAAATTATATTTTTTGGTTCAAAGAAAGAAAATTTTAAGATTTTAAGAATTTTAGATGGGATAGAATCAAATATTTTTAATTTAGCAGGAAAATTAAGTCTTAGAGAATCAATAGTTTCTATTTCTCTCTGTTCATTTTTTTTAAGTAATGATTCAGGTCTAATGCATGTTGCTTCAAGTTTGCAAGTTCCTTTAATTGCAATTTTTGGTCCTACAATTCCTGTTAAGACCGCACCTCTAAATAAAAAGGTAAAGGTTTTACATCATAAGGTCGAGTGCTGGCCATGCAAATATAGAGATTGCCCTTTTGATCATAAATGTATGAATGCTATTAAGGTTGAAGAAGTTTTTAAAGAAGTAATTAGTTTTATAGATAATGAATATGAAGTTACTATTTAGGTCTCATGTTAAATAAAGCTGTTTTTATTGATCGTGATGGAACTCTTATTAAAGACAAGGGATATATATGTGATTTTGATCAAGTAGAGATATTTCCATTCTCTTTTGAAGCTGTAAGAATGATGAATGAAAATGATTTTAAAGTCATTGTGGTTACCAATCAGTCCTCTATTGCAAGGGGAATTTGTACCGAATATCAAGTTCAACAGCTTCATGATAAGATGGAAGAACTCTTTAAATCTAAAAGATCAATAATTAATGCTTTTTATTATTGTCCTTTTTATGAACATGGTGTTATTGAGAAGTATAAAAAGAGGGATGTTTGCAGAAAACCATTGCCAGGAATGATTTTAAAAGCAGCAAAAGATTTTAATATCAATTTAAATGAATCTTTTATGATTGGTGATAATGTAAAAGATGTAATCGCTGGGCATAAAGCGGGTTGTAAAACAATGTTGGTTAAAACCGGAAATTGGTGCCAGACAAAAAAAGATTTAGAACTTAGCAAAATAAAACCTTATTTTATTTCTGATAATGTTCTAAAAGCTGCTTTAAAGATAATAGAATTATCAAGTTTTAATTCTTGAAAATTTGTCTGAGTATTATGAACAATTACATAAAAATTAAGTTTAATATATTGTTAATCCTTTTGATTAAACTATAACTCGAATTCAAATTCTAATGTGTCTTGGATATACCAAATTTGTTAGATATATAGTCGTTTATGTGGATAGAGGTTTGCTGTATTGGTGCTAAATGAGGTAATGTATTTATAATTTTTTCAATGTATTTTTTTTTAACTATATGTTTTATAGAGTAGGAGAAATTTATATCAAATATCCAGCTTACCTGGAGTAATTTAAAATCATTTATGGTTTTCACATGCTTCAGATTTGAGCTTTTATTTTCTAATATATCTTTTATTATCTCTTTTGAATATTCTTCAGTGTCAGGTCTATCTAAATCAAGAGCTGGATTTGAACCATTATCTTTTGATGAATAATAACTTGTAAGTACATAAAAAATATCAAGTTTATCAGCATCCCTGATTAATTTTGAAAAGAAAATAATTCTATCATCTCTTTTATCTGGTAGTTTTATCATATTATGAAATTTTATTGCTTTTATGATTAATTTTTCTTCTTCCTGTGGTAATTTGGAAAAAAGATTTTTTTTCTTTATAATCTCAATCCCTAATTCTGCATGATTTACTGATTTTTTGTCATTAAAAGTCCTGTATCTTTGAAATTGCTCAAATCTTCCTATATCATGGGAAAGTGCTAATACTTCAGCAAGAAGAATATCGTTTTCACATAGATTTAATGATTTAGAGATCCCAATGATATGTTTACATACTCTTAAAGTGTGGTCTTCTTTTAATTTTATGTTCTGGTTGATATATGAATCTTTGCAATAGAATTTATTTACATAATTTTCAAACCAATTATAAAAGTAAGGTATTTGATCTATTTTCATTTTGTATGTCTTGTGCTTGTTGTGATTAAATTATTAACCTAATGTTGCAACCATTATTGCTTTTATTGTATGTAAGCGGTTCTCTGCTTCATCAAAAACAATAGAGGCATCAGATTCAAAAACATCTTCTGTAACTTCCATCCCATTCAGTCCAAATTTGTTGTATATTTCTTCCCCCATAGTTGTTTCTCTATTATGAAAAGCGGGTAAGCAATGTAGAAATTTAACATCAGGATTACCAGTTAATTCCATTGCTTTTTTGTTAATTTGAAAGGGTTTTAATGCTTTTATTCTTTCTTTCCATACTGAATCAGGTTCACCCATTGATACCCATACATCTCCATACAAGAAATCAACTCCTTTTACTGCTTTTTCTACATTATCAGTAATTAAAATGCTTGCACCTGTTTCTTTTGCAATCTCTCTACATTGTTTAATCAATTCAGGAGATGGTTGATATTTTTTTGGGGCAGCAAGTCTTACATCCATGCCCATTTTTGCTCCACCTACCATTAAAGAATTACCCATATTGAAGCGTGCATCACCAAGATAGCAGAATGATATTTCATTTAATTCTTTTTTTATATGTTCACGCATTGTCATGAAATCTGCTAAAACCTGGGTTGGATGAAATTCATTGGTTAAACCATTCCATACAGGAACACCTGCATATGCTCCTAATTCTTCAACTATATTTTGCCCAAAACCGCGGTATTCAATACCATCGTACATTCTTCCCAATACTCTTGCTGTATCTTTCATGGATTCTTTATAACCAATTTGGGATCCTGATGGACCTAAATATGTAATGTAAGCTCCCTGATCTTTGGCTGCAACTTCAAAGGCACAGCGTGTGCGTGTTGATGATTTTTCGAATATTAATGCAATGTTTTTCCCTTTTAAGATTTGGTTTTCTGTACCTGCATATTTGGCTTTTTTCAAATCATCAGCGAGATTTAACAAAAAATTAATCTCTTTTGAGGTGAAATCCAGTAATTTTAAAAAGTTTCTGTTTTTTAAATTAAATGCCATTAATAATCTCCTGAAACTGTTGAATTTTAAAGTGTATATTACATCAAAATAGAGCTTAATTCAATATATATTTATAAAATTTTGTTATAGAAGAGTGTTTAATGTATTAATATATAAATTATTTTTATTTTTTTTTGATAAATAAATGTTTTTAATATAGAATTAAATGGGAGGTATTATGTCAGAACTTGATAAATTTTGCTGTGTTAAGTGTGGGAGTGAGAACCTATGTTATGGTCATCTGGGTAGTACTCCTAATGTTTTTATACCAAGTGGCATATTTACAGTTCATGGTTTTAAGACACGCTCTTATGTTTGCCTGGATTGTGGTTATTTAGGGATGTATGTTTCAAGAAGTAGATTGGAGAAATTAAGGGAAAAGCTTAAGGATAGATTGGGTGAAACCTGAAATATACTAATTAAAGGTCTATCTATTAATTAATGGAATAAAAATCTCCATATTTGCAGGGTCTTTATGGAGTGCATATATTGTTTTTTTTACAAGGGGGTGATTTCGCTTTATTAGCAACTTTTGTTTTATTGATTTTTTAAAGAATTTTTTTGGACATAAAGAGAGAAAAGGCAATGCAGATTCAATCATATATGCATAGATATTATTGAACAAGTGCTCATTACTTTGTGACATATATTTGTTTAATGTATTTAAAAAAAATTGTTCAGAAAAAGATAAATGCTCAGATTTAATGATTTTCATACTGGAAATAATTATGAATAGATTTAAGGTTATGTATTTTAAAGATTTTTTAAAAAGAGAATAAAATTTGCGAAAAGATTTTTCCTTTTTAAATCCCGGTGATAAGAATGTGATAGAGATATTCAGGAGATTTACAAGTATATCTCCCTGATTCTGCGTTAAGGAAAGTACAAAATGGTTACATGTATTATAATTAAGGTGTTCTTTATTCTTAAGAACTGCAAAGATAGGGTGAAATTTTGCTTCTTGGATGATTTGAGATATACATAGAGTTTTTTCTGATTTAAATTTTTTAAATGCAGAAAAGTCATTTATAAAAGAGGTATCCCCGGTTGATCTGTAATGTGTAAATATTAATTCTTCAGTGCGTTCTTTGATCTTTAATGGGAAAGAGTTGTAATTATCAGCAAGCCATTTATAGAGGTTATATGCTTGTTCTGTTAAAGGCCTTATTTGATTTTCAGTTATCTCTCCGGAGTATTCAATAGCTGCATCAAAAATAAATCCATTCTGTGGAGGCAATGAGAAATAAGAGTAGGGAATTCCCATATCAAAAAGTCTTATAATACAAAGATTACCTGATTCTGGGATAGCTACTTGTTCTCGTGTGTTGTTTTTTGATTTATCTATTTTTAAAACAGCTATATGATGAGAAAATATGGGTTTTTTGCTTATAAGACAGTTATTTAATAGAATATCTATTTGTGCTGATTTACAGTATATTTTTAGGATCTGTTTTTCTCTTAAAATGTTTTGATTCCTTCTTGAAAAGATTGTAATACGAGTGCCAGTATTTAGATTGCAATACCTGTTTTTTTTTATAATGTTGTTCTTAAAAAGCATCTGGGTTTTTCCATATGAAGAAACATTCTCAATTAGGATTTTTTCAGGTGATGAAGCAAATATAGCTAACAAGCCGAATCCATTACGTGTTTGTATTTTTTCCACAGCTTCCTCTTTTTGAGATGCAGGCTTTGATGGGTCAAGTAGGGTTATAAGTGTTTCTATAGATGCACGATCCATGCCTGAACCATTGTCTTGTATACATATTTTATTATGGTTTATATGGATATTTATTTTATTTGCTTCTCTTTTTAATGCAGCACGCACCAGTTCAACAGGATAATGTGAAGAAGATCCAAAAGTGTGTTTAGCTGCTTTTTCAAGATGTGAATTTACGTCAATAGAAAATAGACTGTAATTGTTCATGAGATCTCCCTTAGCAGCTTATATGATACTTTTGCCATAAAATCTTCTGATGAATAGGAAATTAGAGTTGATTCCTTAATTAACATCTTAATGATTCTGAATTGAGCAAGTTGAGGATTTTTATAAAAAATAGAGGAAATAGACTTTATTCTTTCACTATTGGCATTTATTGCAATAAATTTGTTAGGGATCCCAGCTTTTCGCAGACATGGCAGAGCAGATAGATCAATGTCAATAAAATCTTCCTTTAATTGGTTTTGTGTAAGCATGCAGGGAGGTTTTATATGAAAGTTTACTGCATGCAGTAATTTCCCAATTGATAAATTTAAAGCATTCTCTGGAAATATAGAATTTAATGATGTTACCATATCAAGATTGATTGCTTCAGGAATTAATTTTATAAGTGAATCAATGTTAGTATTCCCTGTTTCTATTATTGGGATTTTTGTTTTTTTCAGGTATTGAGTGATAGGGTTTACCCTACTAACATAGAAAAGTTTCCTGTATTTAGAGAGTTTTAAAACCTGATTTATGGAAATATTGTGACCAGAAAGTGTTGGGATAAGTTTTGTGTTCCAGATATTGCTATTTTTCCCCCATATCTTTGGATACAGGATTGCATGAATGACTACTTTTATGATGTTATTTTTAATGCTATTAATATCATGATTTTTAAAAGGGTTTTTCTGGTTGCTCTTTATTACTTTTAAAATCAGAAAAAATAGGGCGTAGATTATCAGGATTGCAAAAAATATACTTAAATAAAATAATTTGGGTATGTTCTTTTGTAATATTCTTTTTGGTTCTTTTTTTACGTATATTTTATTTGGAGTTTGGATGGGTGACGAAGTGTATTGAGTTGCATCAAGAATGTGTATTCCTCTGTCAAAATATTCTGTCCATGCGTGTAAACCAGGTAAAACTCTTCCATTTCTTCCAATTAGTCCTATTACCAGGCGGGCAGGAACTCCCATTTTACGCAAAAGAAGTGTTAAAGCTCCATTTATTATATCGCAGTCTCCGGCTCCTATATTTATAACTCTATTAAACCAGTTTTTTTCTGACGAGTTATGATGTTTTCTTGCTATTTCATTTGAGTAATCATACTTTATGAGTGTGTTTGTTAATTGCATAGCAATTTCAACCCTTTTTTTAACACTTAATTTATATGATTTTTCCACGACTTTTTTAAGGGAACCATGAAGAAAAAATTCTTTAGGCACTTGATAAAGCTGTTTTAAAATCTTTGAATAAAATTTATTTTCTTTTATCTTGGGGAAACACCTGTAATATAAGATTCCATTGTGTGTGATTGTAGCGACTATACTTCCATATGAGTTGAATTTAACTGAGGAGACTGAGGCATTGTTTAATTTAACACTATTAATGTCGAGTAAATAGTTAACAGGTATGGGCAAAATAATAGTTCCTTTTTCATCGATTTTTAATTTCATATATATTGGTTTATCTGCGGAATCAAACTGTGAAAGGTTTGTAATATTTTTATTAATATTATTGCTAGTTTGAGTAAAACCTGAGTTGATCTTATATGTTTCAACATGGAATAATTTGATAAGAATATCTTTGGGAGGAGAATAGGAGAGATTAATTGGGTTTGGATGGTTTGTAATTCCAACAGAAGGCCCGGAATAAATGTTATTTTTCACATTTAAGGAAATAGGGGGGTAACTCCTCTCAATATAAGGTCCCTTAAAAAAGGTATTAAGCAAAGTATATTCTAAGGTTAGAATAAGTAAAGCTATTAATATTACAGGTTTCCAGAAAGGGCGCTTTAAAGAAAATATGGTTTGTTTGGCTTTATCCAATAATCTGTGTAAAAAACTTCGTGGACATACTCTATCTGTTGCAGTATCTACTAATTGAGAGAGAGCTTTTTTAGCTGAATTCTGAACTTTTTTCAAGGCATGGTTGTCAATAACTCCTCTTCTGGACATATTAACATTAAGGTTATTGCCATTTATAAGGAATACAGGTGCCAGTCCATGAGTTATGTCTCGATTTTTTATTGTAGAAGGAGGAATATGAGATAATTCTTCAATAGAAGTTCCTTCCCATACTGGTAAACCCTTTGCATATAGATATACCTTTGGGAAAGGGGAAAATCCTACAATACCTTCAACAGGTCCCTTTTTAAATTTCATAGATAATGGACAGACAAGTTTCATATTTTGTGTGATTTTTTTCCCCAGAAAAGTCACAATCAAAGGCTCAGTTTTTCTGGTATTCCTTTGCAAATATGAGCAATAATGTGTTAGAGCTTTTTCTATTGTTTTCAGGAAATCTTCCGGGATTTTTTCAGAACAAGGGCGTGTAAGAGTTATTCGTGTTCCCCTTTTTTTTAAGCTGCATGCAAATTCTCTTGTATTCATTTTGGAGTCTACTAATATGCCCCATTTTTCTTTTTTATAACAGGATTCAATAATTATGGATGAGGGATTGAATTTAAGAACACTCCAGAATCCAATTCCAAACAATCCAGCAGAATATTTTTCATTGATTTTACTTGATGAATAGAGGCGGAATAGATAATGTTTAGCGTGGGATAAAGGCATTCCTGTACCATCATCTTCAAAGATAAGGTATTCATCTCCTTTTTTTGTGTAGCCTGCATTTACCTTTATGTTTTTTGCACCTGCATCTCTGCTGTTTTGAGCAAGCTCTCTAATAAAAAACCATGTATCTTTTCCATAATTATTAAACCCAGCTTCTATCCATTTTTTAATTTCTATGCTATTCATTTATAATAATTTATGAAGTTTTAGATATTTTTATTACATAAATATAAGAAAATTACAATATGAGTATAAAAGAAAACTGTTTATTATTGATTAAATGTTGAGATCATACCTGCATTACATCAATATTTTGAAAAATGGAGAAAAGATAGTAAAATATGGACATGACAAAATATGAGGCAAAAAATAAATCAGGAGCAGTGGTATTGTTTTCAGGTGGTATCGATTCATTAACAGCTCTTTATTGGTCAAGAAAAAATTTTTCTCATATTATTGCAATAATATTTAATTATTCTCAAAAACATAGTATTGAGACTAAAATGGCTGAAAAGATTGCTTCAAGTTTAGGAATTAAGTGTCAGGAAATTGAGTTTTTTTTAAAAAATATAGTGAAATCTGCGTTAATTGATAGGGAAAGAACTATCCCTGAATCTCTGGAAAAATCAAAGAATAGGGATGGTGTACCGTTTACTTATGTTCCATTCAGGAATGGGATATTTCTTTCAATAGCTGCTGCTTTTGCAGAATCAAGAGGTATATTTAATATTGTTACTGGATTCAATTTAATTGATACACCTGATTACCCTGATACAACAGAGGAGTTTACAGTCAAAATGGAAGATGCTATAAACCAGGGAACTTCAGCTTCAATTACAAAAAAGAGGTTTAAGATTCATACTCCTCTTATAAAAAAGAGTAAAAAAGAAATAATAAAATTTGGGTTAAAGCTTGGAGCAGATTATTCTTATTCAATATCGTGCTATAGGGGACATGAAATACCATGTTTTAAATGTCCTTCATGTGATATAAGGAACAATGCATTTGAACAATTAAATATGGAGGACCCATTGATAACAAGATTGAAAAAGGAGGGAAAAATATGAGCTGGGAATTAATTGTTAAAGATAAATTTTCATGTGCACATTTTCTTAAGGGTTATAAGGGGAAATGTGAAAGGATGCATGGTCATACTTTTCAAATCGAAGTATTTTTTTCTGTAAATAAACTTGATAAATCTGGAATTTCTGTAGATTTTACTGAAATTAAAGATTATTTAAATGGTATTTTACCTGACCACCAGGTTTTAAATGAAGTTTTTGATTTTTCACCTTCTGCTGAGAATTTATCAAAATATTTTTATCTCAAAATAAAAGAGAAGTACCCTGTTTCAAAGGTAATCATCTGGGAATCAGATAATGCAGGGGCAGTTTATTTTGAAGAGCACGCATAAATAGAGATGTTGATTACAGAAATATTCTGGTCTATTCAGGGTGAGGGATTAAGAACAGGAATGGCATCAATTTTTTTAAGACTTTCAGGTTGTTCATTAAAATGTTCGAATTGTGATACAAAAAATTCATGGCAAAATGGAATATATAAAGATGTGTATGAGATAATTTCAGAAATAGATGAATATGGTAAGAGATATCCTGAATCACAGGTTGTAATTACTGGAGGAGAACCGCTGGAACAAGATTTAACAGATGTTGTTAAGTATTTGAAAAGCAAGAACTATTTTATATCAATTGAGACAAATGGAGTAAATTTTCAAGATTTAGAGATTGATTGGTGGACAATATCACCAAAGGATGTAAAGGATTATTACATTAATGAAAATTTATTTAAAAGAATCAGTGAAATTAAGTTGATTGTTAATGAAAATCTGAATATTGATATTATAAAAAAAATAAGAAAAATAAGTAGTAATTTTCCAATTTTCCTGCAGCCTGATTTTTATGATAAAAACAATTATAAAAATACATTTTCATTGTTTCAAAAATGTCAGGAAAATGATATTAAAGATATAAGATTAGGAATACAGGTTCATAAGATATTTAATATAAAATAAAATTGTATATGAAAACCTTTTATTTACCATTTATTCCATATATATAATTCTCCAACAGGTTTACGCAATCTAGGAGAAGGTACTTTTTGAGGGTATCCCAGACTCATTAGTTCTACAATTTTTATATTTTTTGGGATATTTAGGACTTCTTTTGTCTTATCTTCATAAAAAGAACCAATCCAGCATGTCCCAAGCCCTTCTTTTACAGCCTGGAGAGTTATATGATCAAGAACTATTGATAAATCTATTAAATATGATGGATGTCCACATCTCATTCTATATTCAGGATTTAATCCGCATGCTGCCAGTATGATGGGGGCTTCTTTTAAAAAGGGTTGATGTGGAGATGCTGCGTTTATGAGTTTATTTTTTATTTCAATATTATCAACAATGATGATCTTCCAATCCTGATTGTTTCTTGCAGTTGGTGCAAGCCTCCCTGCTTCCATTATCCTTTCTAATTTTTCTTTTTCTACTGGTTTTGAGCAATATTCCCTTATAGACCTTCTTTTAATTATCTCTTCAATAACCATTTTAACCTCCTCAAAAAAGATAGCATAATATTGTTTGTTATTCAATTGGAAAGTTAATAAACATATATATTTATGATATTAAAATCAAAAATTGCATTAAGCATTATAGATTATTTTATTTATTTTACAATTATTTAAAAAGGTTGTATAATAGGAATTAAATAAAAAATTTTTCAAATGTTTTAATAAAATTTAAATAATATGGAAGAAAACATAAATATAAAGAGGGAAAAATGAAAATATTGGTGATAAATAGCGGTAGCTCATCAATTAAATTTCAGCTTATTAATATGGAGAATTTAGAAGTTTTAGCTAAAGGTTTAGTTGAAAGGATTGGGATCTCTGGTTCTAAACTAAATTATTATAGGAAGGCTGAGAAGAAAGTAATTGAGCAGCCTATAAAAGATCATAAAGAAGGAATAAATCTTATAATTTCATACTTAACTGACCTGAATGAAGGAGTGATCAAGGATAAAAACGAAATATCCGCAGTTGGTCATAGAGTTGTTCATGCTGGTGAGAAATATAGCGGTACTGTTGTACTTAATGAAGATGTGATGAATGCTTTAAAGGCATGTATACCTCTTGCTCCATTACATAATCCTCCGAATATAATAGGAATAGAAGCAGCCATGAATATACTACCAGGTATACCTATGACTGGTATTTTTGATACTGCTTTTCATCATACGATTCCTGAAAAAGCATATATCTATGCTATTCCCTATAAATATTATGAAAAGTACAGGATAAGACGATATGGTTTCCATGGAACATCCCATTTTTATGTGGCAAAAGAGGGAGCTAAAAAACTTGGAAAAGATTTAAAAGAGTTAAAAATTATATCATGTCATCTTGGGAATGGATCTTCTATAACAGCCATAAAAAATGGGGAGTCAGTTGATACTTCAATGGGATTTACTCCTTTAGAGGGGCTTGTCATGGGAACAAGGTGTGGAGATATTGATCCATCTATTCCAATGTTTTTACAGAAAAATGAGGAAATTGATTATAATGAAGTAGATAGGATTTTGAATAAGATGAGTGGTCTTCAGGGGATTTCTGAGGTTTCATCTGATATAAGAGATATTGAAAAACGAGCGGAAGATGGAGATCACCAGGCCCATTTGGCTATTGAGATTCTTGCTTATAGGATAAAAAAATATATTGGTTCTTATATAGCTGCAATGAATGGAGTTGATTTGATAGTATTTACTGCTGGAATAGGTGAAAATGATTGTTTGGTTAGAAAAATGGTACTTGAAGATATGGAATTTTTTGGTATACATCTTGATTCGATTGCAAATGACAAGGTTGTAAGAAAGTATGGTGTAATTTCAACGCCTGACTCCAATGTAACAGTAATGGTTATCCCAACTAATGAAGAATTAGAGATTGCAAAACAGACCTTAAAACTTGTATTAAATAAAGAGAAGCAAGATTTTGGATTTTCCTCATATTAAAACAATATTTCCTAAAATAGGAAGTGACGAGGTTGGTAAGGGAGATTTTTTTGGTCCTATTATTGTCTGTTCTGTATACATAGAAAACCCTGATAAAATTTATGGGTTTAATGTTCGAGATTCAAAAAAAATCAGTGATTCAAGAGTAAATAAAATAGCACCATTGATAATGAAAACTTTGAAATATTCGGTTGTTAAAATTTTCCCTGAAAAATATAATGAACTTTATAAAAAGTTCAAAAATATAAATATTATTCTTGGATGGGCTCATTCACAAGCAGTAAAAAATTTATTAGAGAAAGAAATAAAACCTAAGGTTATCTTAATAGATAAATTCGGTCCTGAGATCAGGGTCTTAAGTCATTTTGAGGATGAAAAGTTGAAACATAAGTTTTATTTTTTTCACAATGCTGAACATGATATAGCTGTTGCATCTGCTTCAATTATTGCAAGGTTTACTTTTTTAAATGAGATGAGAAAATTTTCCAACCTTGCTGGGCTTAAATTACCTTTTGGCGCAGGTATTCATGTAGATCAAGTCGCAAAGCAATTGAAATCAAAAATTGGCAAAAAAAACTTAAACAAATTTGTTAAGATTCATTTTAAGAATTATTTAAGAATTTAATAACTTCCAAATATTTATGATCTTTAAGATATTTATGCAACTCTAATCAAACTTTTGCTTAACCTAAATATTTGTATGAATCTTTAAATAATAATGATTAATCTAAACTAATAGATTTTTTTGTTTTTTCTCTCCTTTTTTCATCCATTCTATCCCATCTTTTCATACATTTAGGATGACTAATTTTAGCAAGTGAGCATTCTAAGTATTCTGATATATAGACAATACAGGCTCTTATTACTTTTCCAACCGGTGTTTTTTTAGCCTCTGATCCTCCGATATCAAAGTTTCTTAAGGAAAGACCTGCACCTATTGCACTACCTTTGGCTTTAGCTTCAATTGTTCTTGCATCAATTATTTCTCCGGTCTCTGTATCTATGATTTTTACATCAACTGCAATATAAGCTTTGGTTTTTTCACCACCAAGCTTTAATCCCTTAAACCTAACTTTTCCTCCGGTTTTCTGGCTCATTTCAAAAGCGGACACAGTTCCTGCAATAAGATATTTTGCTCCCTTTATTTGTCCCATCTTTACGAGAGTTGATTTGCTAACTCTTCCTGATGCACTCAAATCCTGTTCGCTTAACACTGCTGATATCTCTTTTCTTTCTAATACATTGAATGCTTTTGTGCTGTAAAGTTCTGAAATTAGCATATCCTGGAGCTCTGTTGCAACCTTGTTATTCCATGCCCAAAAGCTGGTTCCTGCAACAGTATTGGTAAATCTAAGAACACCGATTCTTGGCTTTTCATCTGCAAAAGCAAATGATGACAAGCCAATAAAGAACAAAATTAATACTAAAGTTAAAATACTTTTTTTCATTTATCCTCCTTTATGTTATCCTCGTAATGTCAAAAGTTTTTAAGGTAAAACTTTCAAAACCCTTTATCTAAAAGGTTTTCACCTTTATTTAGCTTTTCTCCCTTTTTTTTGTTAAAATTTGCATTTCAGGGAGATTAAAAATGCATGATAATGTAGTTAAATT